>DAWCEJ010000383.1:0-1799 GCA_052274955.1 Collinsella sp. | reverse complement strand
CAGTAACCAACTCTTCGCGAGCGCTGCCGCTGGCAAGCATCACTCCATCAGGCCCAATTACGGCGCTTTGCCCAATATAGCCCTTATCAACACGGCTCAAACCCGCAACAAACATCTCGTTTTCGATGGCGCGCGCCGAAAGAAGCGTGCGCCACTGCTCCGCCTTCAGACGGCCATCCACCCAAGCAGCAGGGTTGACCAACAGCTGACATCCGCGCATTGCCGCGAAACGCGCCACTTCTGGAAAGCGCAAATCATAGCAAATCGAAAGTCCGATGCGACCGAAAGGAGTGTCAATAGGCTCGAACAACGTGGAGCCCGCCGCCATACGATCGGATTCCTTAGTGAAGTCGGTGTCGAATAAATGCACTTTACGGTAAACCCCGTGCTTTGACCCATCGCTCCCCGTAATAACAGCCGTATTAAAGGGATTCCCCTCATCGTTCCGCTCATTCACGGTGTATACAAGCCAAAGGCCATAACGCGCCGCAAGCGCATCCATTCCGCAACAAAACGGCCCATCGATTGGTTCAGCCTCGGAAGCGAACGACTGCGTATCTAACTCGTAGCGGGTCATAAGCGACTCAGGGAACACCAAGATATCCACCCCACGAAGAGAAGCTTCAGCGCACCATTGCTCGGCCATTTCCAAAACAGCTTCCGTACCGACTTCTTCGGGATGACAGCACTGAGCCAGCCCAAGAACAAATGTCATGGCAACTCCCTTCACGTGCGATGCGGTCAAACGCAAGCTCAAATACGGGTTTGCTTCATTTTCCCACTAAAAAACGAATGGACCGGGAATAACCCAGTCCATTCGCCTGCTAGTACCTCTGTCTCATACAGACGGCGTATGCATTAATTAGTTGTTGCGACGGATTAGTTGTTGCGACGGCGACGAAGCAGTGCGGCAGCGGCAGCCAAGAGGCCCGCGATGCCGCCAATACCAGCGACTGCGGCAACGTTGGTGGCGTCACCGGTCTGAGGTGCGATGCTCGACTCGTCGGCGTCATCACCAGCTGCGTTGGCATCATCGCCGGCAGCTTCCTGGCCTGCGGCTTCTTCACCGTTTGCGGTGTTGTCCGCAGCAGCCTGGTTCTCGGAGTAGAAAGCGTAATAGGTTACCACGCCGTCCTGGTCTTCGTCCTCGACTGCCTTGCTGAAGTCAACGGGGGTGTACTCCCAGTTGCCCTCATCGTCCTTGAGGGTGGAAGACCAACCCTCGAAGGTCCAACCGTCATAGGTGGGGTCGGCAGGCTGGGCAACGGTCTCGCCCTTCTTGACCTCGGTGGAAGATTCAGTCTCGTTGAAGTTGTCAACAAACTTAACAGTAATCTGCTCGGCCTGAGCATCGGCGTTCTTGGTCCACTGGGCGTAGATGTTCACGTCGGACTGCACGGGCTGGGAGAAGTCCACCTTGTCGGCGGCCTTCTGCTCGTCGGTGTAGCCGGAGTAGTCAGCGTGCCAGTACCAGCCGTCGAAGGTGTAGCCCTCGCGGGTGGGCTCTGAAGGCTGTCGCATGACGCCGTCGGAGTCGGTGAGGCCCTGCTGGAAGGTCTCGCCGGTGGCGAACTGGCCGCCGTTAGCGACGTACATCACGGCATGGTCGTTCTGCTCATGGTTCTTGGTCCACTGGGCGAACAAGGTCACGTGGTCCTTGCCGGCAACGGACTGGGAGAAGTCGACCTTGACGCCGACCATAAGAACCAAAATCTAGCCCGAGTAGTCAACGTAACAGTACAAGCCGTACAAGATGAACGCATCACCTGTGAAGCATTACTGAACAAACGACGTAGCTT
>DAWCEJ010000382.1:0-6531 GCA_052274955.1 Collinsella sp. | reverse complement strand
TCGACTTCTGCGAGGACCTGGCCTCAAAGGTGGGCGTGGGCGCCGTGCCCGGCTCGAGCTTCTTCCGCGAGCCCGTCAACCATCTGATTCGTTTCCACTTTGCCAAGCGAGACGAGACGCTTAACGCGGCGCTTGAGAACCTCAAGTCTCTGCGTGATAAAATCGAGCCGCGCGGGTAAGGACGGTCAGTAACTAAAGGCACTAAAGAAACCTCGTGAACCCGTTGGGCCATGAGGTTTCTTTTTATAGCGACCTCATTTATTTTTTAGAGCGCTATACTTTAGTCACGGAGCAACTCGTCCAGAGAGGAATACTATGGCAGAGCAGCAGCTTATCGGAGCGCTCGAGGCCGGCGGCACCAAGATGGTCTGCGCCATGGGCTATGCAGACGGCACGGTCCTGGAACGCGAGCAGATTGCGACCACGACCCCGCAGGAGACCGTTGAGGCCGTCAACGCATGGTTTGCCGACAAGGACATCGCCGCGCTGGGCATCGGCGCCTTTGGCCCCACCGCAGTCAACCCTGCCTCGTCCCAATACGGCAAGATCCTGGAGACGCCCAAAACGGCATGGCGCTACTTTGACCTGCTGGGCACCATCCAAAACGAGCTCAATATTCCCTGCGGCTACGACACCGACGTCAACGTCGCCTGCCTGGGCGAGGTCACCTTTGGTTGCGCCCAGGGCCTCACTGACGTGGTGTATCTGACCATCGGTACCGGCGTGGGCGCCGGCGTGCTCTCGGGCGGTAAGCTCGTGCACGGCATGATGCATCCCGAGGCCGGCCACATCCTGGTCACTCGCGACCCGCGCGACACCATTGGCGAGCACAGCGGCTGCCCCTTCCACGACAACTGCCTCGAGGGCCTCATCGCCGGTCCCGGCGTCAAAAAGCGCTGGGGTGGCAAGAGCGCCGGAGAGATGGCCGATGACCCGGAGGCCATGGGCCTGCTCGCCGGCTATCTGGCGCAGGCGCTCATGACCTACATCCTGTGCTACGCACCGCAGAAGATCGTCATCGGCGGCGGCGTGGCCGACCACACCCCCATCGTGCCGCTCGCACGCAAGAAGTGCGCCGAGATGCTCAACGGCTACATCGTCACGCCCGAGATGGCCGACATCGATAGCTACATCGTCAACAACAGCCTCGAGGGCAAGCAGGGCATTATGGGCTGCCTGGCCCTGGGCGCACAGGCGCTTCAGTAGCAGACGCACCCACAGGGCGTGGCGCGCCCGGCAAATCCGACCTACGGAACGACGCCACCACGTCTCATATAAGCCCTCAAATAAAAAAGGCCGCCTAGGACCAAACAATACGTCCTAGGCGGCTTTTTTGGCGCGCATCAGCGGCCGTAAGAGATATCGGAGCACAACGCCCGTTGCCGCTCCGCAGCAGTCGATCATCACATCGGTGATCATGCCGGCGCGTCCCGGCACAAAGAGCTGAATCGTCTCGTCGATCGAAGGAATCAGCAGCAGGAACACCGCCGTGGGCAGCAGCACGTCAAAGGTGCGCCGGCCCTCAAAATCAAAGGCGTGCGTTGCCAAGATGCCGAGCACCATATACTCGGTAAAATGCGCGCATTTGCGAACAACAAAGTTGGTCACCCATTCATATGGAAGTCCCACGCTGTGCAGGAAACCGCGGATAGCTTCCATGACCGTTAGGCTCAGCGAGCCCGACCCCGAGCCGGGAACCAGCGAATTGCCCCAGATCAAGAGCGCCATCAGGCAGGTCACGACCGCCCATTTTCGATTGATCTTAACCATGCAGAAGTTATGCCTCCGCGCGGAGCGGCGCGAAGCTGGCGGTACCGCCCTCGATAACGCTCAGATAGGCACGGCCCGTACGCTTGACGGTAGAGGACTGCAGGCGCTCGATCTCTTCCTCGAGGATCTGATTGACGCGCTCGTGACGACGATTTTCCATAATGCCGGCGGCAATAGCCTCGGCCCGCTCGATGCCCTCGCGCGAGATACGGGCGGTATCCTCGGGGAACACAGCGCTGTGACGGCCGACATAGGCGGGGGCAGCAGGCTGAGGGGCAGCGACGGGAGCGAGGGCTGCAACAGGAGCAGGCTCGTCAATCTCATCCAGAATCGCGGTGGCGGCGGCCCACATGTCCTCGTGGCCCGAGTAATCGGCCATGGGGACATCAACCTCGAGCGAGGCATCCGGAAGGTCGCCGGTGTCGATGCGATCTTGGGCATCAATCGATGCGGTGATGGCTGCAGGCTCATCGAGGTCATCGAGATCGATGTCCGCGGCACCGGAAATGATAGGCATGCTGGCGAGGTTTGCGTTGTACGGCGCAGCCTCAGCCGCCTGCTGCTGGGCAGGAGCGCCCCAAAGCGAGCTTTCGGCGGCACGGCGGGCGGCAACGGCCTCCTCGTCCGCGGTCATGTCTTCATCAACGTACGAATTATCGGCAGAAGCGTTCGCGTCCGCCGAGGTAGCGCTGTAGGCGTTATTGGCTGCCGCGTTGGCAACGAGTGCCACGAAAGCCGCCGTGCTGCCCGCAGGGGCGGCCTGGGAGCCCGACACGGCACGCGCCGCGGCGGCGATGTCGTCGCGATTGAAGGAGCCGGTCTGCCCGCCGTTGGTGAGCTCGTCGATGGCGACTTGATAGACGTCGCGCGAGCGCGCAGGGTCGCAGCTAACCGGCGAATCGTCGTCGAGCATGCTGTCGATCATGGACCAAGCCTCGGCCTCGTCCATAGCATCTGCGGCTCGAGCGATGGTAGGAACACCATCGTCGGCATGACGGCGCTGGAACGCACCAGTCAGGCCGGAAAGGAATGCCGAGGTAGACTGCTCCGACTGAGCCTGAGAAGCAGAAGCCGCAGCGTATGAAGTCGCATCCTGCTGCTGAGCTGGAATCGAGGCGGTCTTGAACTCGCTTTGATGCTGATTGAGATTGGCGGCACCGCCCATGGCATCGGGCTGGAACAGACGCTCTTCACGCTGCGCACGGTACTCGGAGATACCCAGCGAGGCGGCATAGATGCCCACGCCCGCCACCGCGCCCACGGCGAAGGGAACCGCACCCGCCACGACCGTCTCGTTCACCGACGAAAACGGCAGCGTCGCGGCATACATAACCACGGGAGCGGCAAGGCCGATCCCGCACGAAAGTCCGGCAAGGACTGCTCGTTGTGTTGCATCAGAAGAAGCCATGAGCTCTCCCCATCTTCCAGCACCCAAATCGCATCATTCAGTTGGCTGCGCGAGAGAAGATGAAGCGGGGCTATGCCCCAAAGCAACGGTATATGGTTCGTTTCATCTGCGTTTTCCGTCGCGAAGCTTAAAAGCTATTATGCGAAACCGCCCTGCCGATTGCAAGCTACGATGTCGGATTGAAACGGGAAACCTGCTGCTCGTCGGTCTTACGGTCAAAAATAAGCGCGGAGCGGCGCAATGGAAAAGGGCCGAGGCTCAAAGCCCCGACCCTTTATCGCATTGATGACTATCGCAGCGCGTGGATGACAACCTAGAACGTCTGCTCGTAGTCGCTGTGTTTTTTGGCCGAACGCACCAGGAACTCCTGGTTGGTGTTGGTGCCCTTAAGACCCTTGATAAACGATGCGGCTGCGCGCTCGGTGTTGTTCATGCCGGCAAGAATGCGACGCAGACCAAAGACAAACGGACGCATCTGCTCGTCGACCAACAGGTCCTCGTTACGCGTACCGGAGGCAACGGGGTCGATAGCCGGGAAGATGCGGCGGTCGGCCAGGTCGCGGTCGAGCTTAAGCTCCATGTTGCCGGTGCCCTTGAACTCCTCGAAAATGACCTCGTCCATCTTGGAACCGGTGTCGATGAGGGCAGAGGCCAGGATGGTAAGCGAGCCGCCGTTCTCGATATTGCGGGCTGCACCCAGGAAGCGCTTGGGCGGATACAGTGCCGCCGAATCGACGCCGCCCGAAAGGATGCGGCCTGAGGCGGGCGCCGCCAAGTTGTAGGCGCGGGCGAGGCGCGTGATGGAGTCGAGCACCACCACGACGTCGCCACCCAGCTCTACGATGCGCTTGGCGCGCTCGATGACGAGCTCTGCCACGCGGGTGTGGTTGTCGGCAGGCATATCGAAGGTCGACGCCACAACCTCACCCTTGATGGAACGCTGCATATCGGTGACCTCTTCGGGGCGCTCGTCGACGAGCAGGCAGATGAGGTGCACCTCGGGGTTGTTAATCGAGATGGACTGGCAGATCTTCTTGAGGATCGTGGTCTTGCCGGCCTTGGGCGGGGACACGATCAGGCCGCGCTGGCCCTTGCCGATCGGCGACACGATGTCGATGGCGCGACCGGTGATGGAATCCTTGCCGTGCTCCATGCGCAGCGGCTCATTGGGATAGACCGGGGTGAGGTCGCCGAACTTGGGGCGGTTGCGAATCTGCTCGGGGTCCAGACCGTTGACGGTCGTGATTTTGGCGAGGCCGGCGCGCTTGTCGCCGCCGCGCGAAGGACGCAGCGAGCCCTCGATGACGTCGCCCGTGCGCAGGCGCGCGGAGCGGATGAGGTAGGCGGGCACGAAGGCGTCGTCGTTGGACTTCATGTAGCCATGGGCGTGGATGATGCCGGAGCTGTCCGGGCGAATCTGCAGAATGCCCTTGATGTCGCGGAAGCCCTCGGCCTTCGCGGCGGTGACGTAGATCTCCTCGACGAGCTCGGCTTTCTTCTTGCCGGTCGTCTCGATCTCGAACTCCTTGGCCTTCTCGCGAAGTTCGGCGACCTTCATGGCAGCGAGCTCCTCGCGCGAAAGCGTGGGCTCGGTGGGAGCGGCATTACGCTCCTTGTTGCGTTGCTTGCGATCGCGCTGGCGGTTGCGACGGTCGTTGTTGCGCTCGTCCTTGCGCTCGTTGCGCTCCTCGTTGCGCTTGTGCTGGCGACGGTTGGGGCGAGCGCCGTCTTCGCCCTCGGCGGGGGCGGCGCCATCGGTTGCGGCGGCGTCGGCATTGGCCGCAGCGGCGGCATTGGCCTCGGCGCCGGAATCGACCTGCGCTTCGACATCAGCCTGCTGCTCGGACGCCTTGGCCTTAGCGGACTTCTTACGACCGCGCTTGGGCTTCTCGGACGCAGGCTGTTCAACGTCCTGGGGCTCGGCGGCATCAGTCGATGCATCGGCGTTCGCCTCAGCAGAATCCTCGGACGCACCCTTCTTGGCGGCCTTAGCCTTAGGCGTGCGCTTAGCAGCAGTGCGACGGCTGCGACCGGGACGGACGTCGGCGGGCTCGTCATCGGCAGAAACGGCCTCGGAAGTCGTAGCATCCTGGACGGGTGCATCGACAGCAGTTGAGGACTTGGCGGTCGCCGCAGCATCCCGAGCGGCGGCGGCTGCGGCTGCGGCCTTCTCGGCCTCGACGAAGGCCTTGGGCTTGCGACCGCGACGGTGCGGGCGCAAAGCCGGATCGACAACGGGAACTTCGCTGGCCTCGACAGGCGCAGCGGGCTCAGCAGGCGATGCGCCCTCCCCTGCCGCGGAACGGACCGAAGCCTCAGTGAGCTCGGGGGCTACCTGTTCCGCAACCTGCTCGGCCTTAGCAGCCGTGCGGCGGCGTGTGCGCGGTGCCGGCTTCTCGGTCGGCAGGTCGGCGGCAGGGGTCTCGATGGCGGCAGGCGTCTCGGGCACAGACGGAGCTGCAAGCTCGGTCAGAGCCGCGGCCTCGCGCTCGGCAGCACGACGGCGGGCGCGCACCACCTGAGCCTCGCTAATCTGCGCCAACGCACGTGCCTGCACGACCTCATCGGAAATCGGCGCCGAGGAGTCAGCTGCAACGGTGCGCTTGGCGCGCGTCGTGCGCGTGGTACGGCGCTTGGGCTTGGTGACCTCCTCGCCGTCAGCGGCAGGCTTGGCCGTACGGCGCGTGCGCTTGGGCTTTGCCGGAGCAGCCTCCTCAACAGTTGCAGGCGCAGGCGTCGAAGCAGCCTTAGGCGTCTCAGGAGCCGAAGCTTGCGCGGGCGTCGCGACCTGGTCCGACGCAACCGGTGCAGCGGGAGCGGCCTGCGTCGTCGTTATTTCATTTTCTTGCTGTTGATCAGACACAGTGTTTGCTCAACTTTCTTTTCAAGCCCTGTGATCACATGCTCCCTGCATAAACCTTCAGGGCGGCTAAACAGTCTAGTTCCGTTCAAAACGACGAACATCATTGATCTGTATCGAGATGATTGCGTCAACTACGCAGCGTTAGTGTAACACAACCGCCGTCACCTGCAACTTAGTCATCGGGGACGTTCATAAACGACTAGTCAAAAGGGACACTCTTTGGTTTACCACCTACAAATCAGACTGCCTCCGCCAAAACTATGGCGGTTTACTACGACGAATCGCTCAACCGCGACCACTCCGAAACATGTTGAACTAAAACCGACGCTCCTATAAGTTGTCAAGAGGCAGTTTGCGGGAGCGTTCTCTCCAATTCGCACAGGAGCTCGTAATACCTCCGCTCCAGTTTCGTCGACCGCCGTTTCCCCCGTTCCTAGTGCCCGAGCGTGGCTGCGGACTGGCCGAGCTCCGCGGCGGCTTTCTTCTGAGT
>DAWCEJ010000381.1:0-3838 GCA_052274955.1 Collinsella sp. | reverse complement strand
GCGCATTCTCGAATGCAAACTCAATTGGCTCGGTTCCACCTCGATCTAGGCCATACGTCAAATATGAAGCAAATGAACCAGTAGCGTTTGTCCCAAATCTTAAGTATTTGTTCGACAGAACGGCCTCTGCCGGCTCCTGCTAGACTGGTAGATTCCCAACCGTCCATCCAGGAGCCGCAATGTCGCGCAAGTCCGCCTACAAGCAAGTACTTTCCATTGGCACCGCCGTGGTGCTGGGATTTGCGCTGTTCACAGGATCGATCGACGGAGCACCCAAGTTGTTGTCGCCGCAAAGCGATGAGCAGGCGACGGCTCTGGCGGAGAAGCAAAACGAGAATCCCAGCCGTACCGACGACGAGGCAGGCCTGGTTGCCCGGCTCGAATCGGGAACAGCGAGTTCCTCGGACTCCCAACACAGCCAGGACTCCGGCGATGGCTCCGAATCCGCCACGACCGGCACCGCTGACGATGTCTCTTCGAACGCCACCCCCATCGACGAGGTGGAAAACCCCGACCTCAACCGCGCCCGCGGTGTTTATCTCAGCAGCATTCCCGACTACGCCGGCAACCCCTACGTAGCCCTTCGCGCCGACAGCACGCACCCGCTGGGCACGCCGTCGTTCACGCTCGATGAATACGATCGTGCCACCGCAGAGGCCTGCTTTAAGAAATTCTCCAAGCTCGACATCCTTGGCCGCACCCGCAAGGCGCTCGCCTGCGTGGGCCCCGAATCGCTCGGTCAAGGCAAGCGCGGCGATATCTCGCGTATCCATCCTGCCGGTTGGCACCAGCAGCGCTACGACTTTATTCCGAGTCAGAGTCTCTACAACCGCTGTCACCTCATCGCCTGGTCGCTCTGCGGCGAGAACGCCAATCGCAAGAATCTCCTCACCGGCACGCGCTATCTCAACGAGACGGGCATGCTGCCATTTGAAGAGCAGATCCTCGACTACATCCGCGACACGGGCAACCATGTGCTCTACCGCGTCACGCCCATGTACAACGAAGAGGAACTCGTCTGTCGCGGCGTGCGTCTTGAGGCGCAATCGGTTGAGGACCACGGTAAGACCCTGTGCTTCCACGTGTACTGCTACAACCTGCAGCCGCATGTGCAGATCGACTACGCCACCGGCCGCAATCAAGCCTCGGGGGACTAGGGCCGACCAAGCTGCCACAAAACCTAAAATGATCCGTTTTCCTCCGTCCCCAAGGGATCAAAAAGGGCCGCCCCGGATTACCCGGAGCGGCCCTTGCATCGGTATGCATGTTGCAGGCAAAACCGCACGTTACTTGGCGCGGCCCTCCTCATAGCGCTCGACCAGCTTGGCCTGAACGTCATAAGGAACCTGCTCATAGCCTGCGGGCTGCATGGTAAAGTCACCCGTGCCGCGCGTGATAGAGCGCAGGCGCGTCGAGTAATCCGTCAGCTCGGCCAGCGGCGCCTGGGCAATAACCACGGTATCGCCGCGATCATCGGTATCCATACCCGTCACGCGACCACGCGAGGCCGAGATGTCGCCCATCACGGCGCCGGCGTAGCTCTCGGGGATAGTCACCGTGATTTCCTCGATGGGCTCCAGCACCACCGGGTCGGCATCGGCGCATGCCTTGCGCAGGCCGATGCGAGCCGCCGCGCGAAACGCCATCTCGTTGGAGTCGACGCTGTGATACGAGCCGTCATACACAGCCACGCGAATGCCCGTAAGCGGGTAACCGGCAATGATGCCGTCCTTCATGGTCTCCTGGACGCCCTTGTCCACGGCGGGAATCAGCGAGCGCGGGATGCGGCCGCCCACGACCTCGTCCACGAACTCATAGCCGTCGCTCGTGCCGTCGGGCCCAATAAGCGGCTCCACGCGCAGCCAGCAGTCGCCGTACTGCCCGGCACCACCGGTCTGCTTATTGTGGCGGCCCTGGGCGCTCGCCGTGCGGCGGATGGTCTCGCGATACGGAATGCGGATCGGCACGCTCTTGGCAGCAACCTTGGTGCGGTCCTCCAGACGATTGAGCAGCACCGAAACCTGCGCCTCGCCCACTGCCGAGATGATGGTCTGGCCGGTCTCCTCGTCGCGGTCGATGCTCATGGTCGGGTCTGCCTTGCAGGCCTTCTCGATAAACGTGTAGAGCTTCTCTTCGTCGCCGCGGTTCTCGGCTTCGATGGCGATGCGGTACTGCGAGTTGGGGAACTTAAACGCCGCAGCCTCGACCTTGCCGGTAATCGAGAGCGTATCGCCCGTCTCGGCAGCCAGCTTGGGCGCCACGATGATGTCGCCGGCATAGGCATGGCCAACCTCGGTCATATCGCGGCCGCACATCACATACAAGTGAGCCAAACGATCGCTCTTGCGGGTACGCGCGTTGACCAACTCAAGACCCGGCTCAAGCGTGCCCGTCAGCACCTTGATAAAGCTGATGCGGCCCTGCTGCGGATCGGCCAGCGTCTTAAACACAAACGCCACCGGACGGTCATCGTCACTCGAAATCTTAAGCGAATCACCGTCGATGAGCGGCATCTCGCCGTAGTCGGTCGGCGCCGGGAAGTACGTGGCGATGTCGTCCATCAGCGAGTTGACGCCCTGCTCCTTAATGCAATCGCCCGCAAAGACCGGCACAAAGATGCGCTCGGCGATCGCCTTAGACAGCAGGCCTTCAAGCTCCTCCTGCGTCAGCGTCTCCTCGCCTTCCAGGTATTTCATCATCAGCTCGTCGTCGGCCTCGGCCACCAGCTCGCACAGATGGTCATGGGCCTCCTCGGCCTGGGCACGATACTCCTCGGGAATCTCCGACTCAACGGCTTCGGTGCCGTTGCAATGGCGCGCCTTCATGCGCACCAGGTCGATGATGCCGTCAAAGTCCTCGCCCTCGCCCCAGGGAAGGGTCACGGCGCCCAGGCGCGTGCCAAAGCGCTCCTGCAGCAGGCCCATCGTGGTCGCAAAGCTGGCCTCGGAGCGCGACAGGCGGTTTACGAACACCGCACGCGCCAGGCGCAGGTCCTCGGCGGCATACCAGAGCTTAACCGTCGTAGGCTGCGGGCCGGCCTCGGCGTCGACCACAAACAGAGCCGTCTCGCAAACGCTCATCGCGGCAAAGGCGTCGCCGATAAAATCGGGGTAGCACGGGGCATCGAGCACATTGATGCGCGCGCCCTTCCAGTCGATCGGCGCAATGGTCGTCGAGATGGAAAACGCACGCTTAACCTCTTCGGGGTCATAGTCGAGCGTGGGCTTGGTGCCGTCGTGGCCGCCCAGGCGGGCGGTCTTGCCGGAAAGGTGGAGCATGGCCTCGGCGAGTGAAGTCTTGGCCACCCCGCCTTGGCCTACGAGCACCACGTTCCTTACGTTACCGGTCTTGGGAGCACCCATGATGACCTCCTTGCAGGGCCGCGCGCAATGCGCGACGCCAACGGGGAGAGTTCGCGGTCGGTGCCATCCCGGGAGCAGCATGGTCGGCAGCCGAGCCGACTCACCCTCCAAATGTCCTATGCCACCACCCTACCCTCACGGGCGGCTGTCCATGCACACCTTTCGGCGCACGTATGGATACAGGCGGCGAGAGGACAGGACGAGCACGCCAGGCGATTATTAAACCCGTCGATACAAATAGAAGCCGCCACAGACCATAAGACCTGCGGCGGCTTTTTCTCAATACATAGCTGAGCCTAGCCCTCGATACGGCTCAAGAACTCACGGGTACGTTGCTCGCGCGGATGATCGATGACCTGCTCGGCCGGACCCTCCTCGACAATGCGACCGCCATCCATAAAGACCACGCGATCGGCAACATCGCGCGCAAACTGCATCGCATGGGTCACGATCACCATCGTCATATTCTGCGCGGC
>DAWCEJ010000380.1:0-2037 GCA_052274955.1 Collinsella sp. | reverse complement strand
GCTCGGTCCCGCCGAATGGCGCACCTGCTATGCGCAGCCCTGCCGCCGTCCCGCCGACGGCCGCTACGGCGAGAACCCTAACCGCATGCAGCACTACTATCAGTTCCAGGTGCTCATTAAGCCCTCTCCGGTTAATGCTCAGGAGCTTTACCTGGGGTCTCTTGCTGCCATTGGCCTGGACCCCAACGACCATGACGTCCGTTTTGTCGAGGACGACTGGGAGAGCCCGACGCTGGGCGCCTGGGGCCTTGGCTGGGAGGTCTGGCTCAACGGCATGGAGGTCACGCAGTTCACGTACTTCCAGCAGGTGGGCGGTATCGAGGTCGACCCCGTGCCCGTCGAGATAACCTATGGCCTGGAGCGTATCGCCATGTACGCTCAGGGCGTCAACTCGGTCTACGATCTGGTGTGGAGCTATCTGCCCGACGGCACGCCCATGACCTACGGCGACGTGTTCCTCGAGAACGAGCGCGAGTTCAGTGCCTATAACTTTGAGGTCGCCAACGTCGAGATGATGCGTCAGAAGTTTGACGACTACGAGGCCGAGTGCCATTCCTGCCTGGAGCGCAAGCTGCCGCTGCCCGCATACGACTGCGTCATGAAGTGCAGCCATGCCTTCAACCTGCTCGATGCCCGCGGCGCCCTGTCCGCAGTCGAGCGTGCCAACTACATCCTGCGCGTCCGCGCCGTCGCCAAGGCGTGCTGCGAGGCCTATATGGCCGAGGTCGCCGGAGTCAACGAGAATGCCGACCAGGAAGGCGAGGTGGCGTAAGCCATGGCAGACGCTAAGGATTTCCTGTTTGAGATCGGTACGGAGGAAATGCCCTCCGCGCCGCTGAACAATGCCGTCAAGCAGCTCGGCACCATGATTGCCAAGGGTTTGGACGATGCCGGACTGGCTCACGGCGAGGTCCGTGTGATCTCGAGCCCGCGTCGCCTGGCTGCGCTCGTGGCCAATGTCGCCACTGCGACCGACGAGGTCCACGAGGTTAAGCGCGGCCCTGCGGCAAACATCGCGTTCGATGCAGACGGTAACGCCACTAAGGCCGCCCAGGGCTTTGCCCGCAAGTGCGGTGTGGCTGCCGAGGATCTGATCCGTCGCGAGGACACCGACGGCCGCGAGTATGTCTTTGCCGAGAAGAATATCCCTTCCGCACCGGCTACGCCGATTCTGACCGCTCTGTGCGAGAAGACCATCGCCGGCCTGCAATGGCCCAACTACCGCTCTCAGCGTTGGGGTCACGAGCACGCGACTTTTGTTCGTCCGGTCCGTTGGATCTGCTGCCTTTTGGGCGAGGACGTTGTGCCCGTGTCGTTTGCTGACGTGACGAGTGGTAACACCACGCGCGGTCATCGCGTGCTTGGCCCCGGTGACCATGTGGTCGCCAGCCCCGCTGTTTACGAGCAGGTGCTCGAGGACGCCGGCGTGCTTTCTGCCGAGCGCCGTCGCGAGGCCATCCTTGCCGGTATCGCCGAGGTCGAGGCTGCGCGCCCCGGCTGCCACGTCGATACGCCTAAGAAGGTCTTTGAGGAGGTCATCAACCTCTGCGAGTGGCCGACGGTGCTCGTCGGTACCTTCGATGAGGAGTTCCTCAAGGTCCCACACGAGATCATCTGCGAGTCCATGCTCACCAATCAGCGCTACTTCCCGATCTATGACGGCGAAGGCAAACTGACGCGTGAGTTCGTGGTCGTATCGAACAGCAAGCCCGAGAATGCCGAGCGCGTGATCGACGGCAACGAGCGAGTCGTGCGTGCCCGTCTGGACGACGCCAAGTTCTTCTACGAGGAGGACCTTAAGATCTCCCTCGACGAGTTCCGTGAGCGCCTGGCTAAGGTCGCTTTCCAGGAGAAGCTCGGCAGCGTGCTTGCCAAGTCCGAGCGTATTGAGCAGCTCGCGCTTGCGATTGCCCGTGAGGCACACCTGGGTGCTCACCTGGCAGCCGACGCCGGCCGTGCCGCGCACCTGTGCAAGGCCGACCTGGTTTCTAACGCCGTCGTCGAGTTCACGAGCCAGCAGCTGTCTCTTATACACAT
>DAWCEJ010000379.1:0-4908 GCA_052274955.1 Collinsella sp. | reverse complement strand
GTGAGTTAGGAGTAAGGGATGTTCAATTTCGATGAGCCTCGTTACGAGAAGGTTGTGAGCGATGCCCTCGCTCTCCGTCCTCAGATTGAGGCTGCCGTGGACGAGGTCTGCGAGCAGGGCTATTCCAACATCTTCTTCATCGGCTGCGGCGGCACCTGGGCCCACACGCTCCCGATGAAGTACTGGGTCGAGACCACCACGGCCGACGTCGACGTCCACTGCGAGATCGCCGCCGAGTTCCTCGCGTGCCCGCCCAAGACCTTCAACAAGGACTCGGTCTGCGTCTTCTCCACCCGTACCGGCACCACCCCCGAGATCATCGAGGCCGCCAAGTTCTGCCAGGAGCAGGGCGCCCGCACGCTGATGTACGTCTCCAACGACAACACCCCGGCCACCGAGTACGCCGACTACAAGTTCTTCAGCTTCGCCGAGGACGACGTCCTGTGCGAGGCCATCTACACCTACCAGATCACGCTGGTCGCCCGCTTCCTCAAGAACGCCGGCGCCTTCCCCAAGTACGACACCTTCATGGAGGAGTTCGGCAACATCGCCCCGTACCTCATCAAGGCCAAGGACGCCCAGGACGAGCGCTGCGCCGCCATGGCCGAGGACTTCAAGGACACCGACTACCACATGGTGATCGGCTCCGGCATGCTCTGGGGCGAGGCCTACGACTACGCCATGTGCATCCTCGAGGAGATGCAGTGGATCAAGACCAAGTCCATCCACGCCGCCGAGTTCTTCCACGGCACCATCGAGCTGTGCGAGGAGGGCACGAGCCTCATCATGCTCTACGGCGAGGACGACACCCGCAAGCTCATGGACCGCGTGGACAACTTCACCCACATGCTCGCCGACGAGAAGGGCGTCCATGTCCGCGTGAACAAGTTCGACACCGCCGAGGTCGAGCTGCCGTTCAGCGACCCCGAGTTCCGCAAGATCGTCTCCCCGATGGTCACCTACACCATCACCGAGCGTCTGAGCTGCCATCTCGAGCACGTCCGCAACCACCCGCTCACCACGCGTCGCTACTACCACCAGATGAACTACTAAAGCAGCTTTCAGCGGTCGTTATTTTGCTCGGAAATAATTCGTTATGTTGCGTTCGTAAAACAATGCAAACAAATGTCGCAGTCTCGTTCTAGAGAGCCATGCCGTAGCTGGCCGCTTGAGGTCGTATTTGCTTGGACTCGACCATGCGGCTCGTTGGCATTTCACGGTAGCGACTTCAAGGCGAAGAGGGGCATTTTTTGCCAAATGCCCCTCTTGTTTGCGCCACAAGTGGCATTCGACACCTTCATATGAAGTGTTTGATATTGTAGACGGTTCAAAAATAAGATTGAACCGTCTATTTCTTTCAAAATAATACGTAATAGGTTATCTTATAACGTATAGAAGTTTCATAGAATGTTGTACGGAGAACGTTATGATTAACCCAACTAGTGCTGTGCCGCTATATGTACAAGTTGCTGATGATTTGCGTCGCCGTATTGAGATGGGCGAGTTTTCCGAAAGTGGCGTGTTGCCTAGCGAAAATGGTTTTTGCGAAGAATACGAGGTTAGCCGTGCGACGATACGGAAGGCAATTCAAACTCTTGTGGATGACGACGTGCTTGATACGCGTCATGGCAAGGGCACATTTATCCGGCAGCCTAAAATCGTCTCGAGCTTGAGCACGTTTAAGGGTTTCACTTATTTTTGCCATGAAAATAATATCGAAACCTCGTCTCGTGTTCTCGCTCTTCAGGAGGTCGAGCCGCCCGTTGCCGTCCGTCGTCATTTGCGAATGGAAGAGAATGAATCTGCGGTTTACCTCAAACGCGTGAGGTCAATTAACCACATAAATGCAATGATTGAACATATTTATCTTCCAGTAAAGAACTTCGGGTTTTTACTGGGTGTCGATATGGAGAACGCATCACTTTATGAAACGATTGAGAGAGAGACGGGGCTGCGACTAGAGGATAATTGTTTCCCGTCTATTGTGCTTGAAGCAGGGCTTGCTACGGATGAGGAGAAGCGCATCCTTAATATCGCAGGAGAAGCTGCGATGTTTATATTGAGTGAGACCGTTTATATGAGCACTGGTAAGCCAGTGCACTTTACTAAGCAGGTGATGTTGGGTGACTATTTCAAATACTTCTTTTCGATTAAGGCTAATCAACTCGGCATCAACTGGCAGGGACTTGAAGCCGTTGAGTGCAGAAAGCAATAGGTTGAATAATGGTTAAAGTGGAGAGCGCTGTTCCATTGTATAAGCAGATCGTTCACGATCTTGTGAGTCGAATAGAAAGTGGCGTATATAGCGAAGGGGATAAGCTTCCTACTGAGACGGAGCTTATGGAGGAATATGGCGTTAGTCGTATTACCGTTCGATCGGCAATCAAGGAACTAGAGGATGCCGATATCGTTGAGCGCACGCGAGGGAAAGGGACTTTTGTTACCACGACACGCAATGCCTATGCAGCCGATGACCAGGAAAGCTTCACCCATTCCTGCATTCAAGAAAATAAAAAGCCTTCTACCGTAGTGCTCGAAGTAGCTTGGATTTATCCTACGCTGCGCGACGTGCGTTTTCTTCAGGTCCAGGAGGACGAGAATATTCTTCAGACTAGACGTTTGCGCTTAGTCGATGGCGTGCCAACGATGTTGGAAACCAATAGCTACACTCCTTCTCTTGCCTTTTTGGAACATGAAGATTTATCGGGTTCTCTACTTGAGGTGCTGGGAAGACGCCATATCGAACTTGGCAATAACGAGCGAACGTTGCAGGTGTGTTTTGCAAGTGCTTACGAGGCAGAACATTTGAATGTAAAGCCGGGATCTGCCCTTTTATTATTTGTAGACAAGCGTTGCAGCGCGCAGGGAGTGCCATTGTTTATTTCGCGGCAGGTGTACTGCACTGAGCGCTTAAAGTTTTATCTCTAGCGAAAGCCAAACCCCGGATCTTTCTTAACCGAATAACAAGAGATTGAAAACGCCCCGACAAAGGGGCGTTTTTTTGCCGTTTACGGGCGAATTATTTCCGCTTAGGAAGCTTGATTGATCTGTCTTGACAAAGCGAAAGTTTCGAGGATACTGTAGATAACAATACAAAATATAACGTTCTATTAACAGATGATTGACTGAGATTGGGAGATAAATGAGGAAGTTGCTTTTGGCCAGCCATGGGCCACTTGCTAGAGCGATGCGTGAAACGCTCCAGCTATTTTGCGGCGAAGATCCTCGCGTTAAGGTGCTATGCGCATATGTCGATGAGGACACGATGGATGTAAACGAGTTGATAGATTTTTGGGATCGTTCCCGCGACCCAGCAGACCAGTGGATTGTCATCACTGATGTCTATGGTGGGTCAGTGAATAACGCTTTTATGGAAAGGTTGGGTGACGATTCTCTAAGGCTCATTGCCGGTATGTCGCTACCACTAGTGCTCGAAGTGTTTTCGAAATTGAGCACACTTGATGACGCCGAGCTCGCTGCATTGGTTTCAAGTGTCCGCCAAAAGGGCACATGCCTATGTTCGCTGCCAAATTCGGTAGAAGAAGACGAGGATTTTTGAGAAAGGAACAAAGATGATTAAGCTGCTGAGAGTTGACCATCGCTTGCTTCATGGTCAGGTTGCCATGACTTGGACGCAAGAGCTTGACACCAATTGCATTTTGATTGCCTGCGATGCGGTTGTGAAAGATGACGTGCGCAAGACGACGCTTAAGCTGGCACGTCCGGCAGGCGTCAAATTGGTTATCAAATCGGTCGATGATTCTATCGAGGCTCTTAGGAGCGGTGTGACCGATAAGTACCGTTTGTTCATTGTCGTTGAAAGCATCGAAGATGCTTACCGCCTGGCAAAGGGCTACAGCGAAATCGAGCATATCAACATTGGAGGAACGAAGCCGCGTGAGGGTGCAGATGTACGCCTATCTTCAACGGTTTTCGCTACCGATCGCGACGTGGAGCTTCTACATGAGCTCAGTGATGCCGGAATCGAGGTGGAGATCAGGCAGGTACCTAGAGACGAGAAGATTTTGATTTAAGCACACACAATAGAAAGGGGATCTCTCATGTTGACTCAAGCGATCCTTATCGGCCTCGTCGCAATGTGCGTGACATTTGAGTGGGCACTTGGCACTTGCCTTGCTTCTCGCCCGATTGTCACGGGCGTCCTCATCGGTCTTGTGATGGGTGATTTGCAGACGGGCATTATTGTCGGCGCCACGCTTGAAATGGTGTTCATTGGATCGGTTACCATCGGGGCGGCCGTTCCGCCTGACGTTATCACCGGTGGTATTTTGGGCACTGCCTTTGCAATTTCGACGGGTCAAGGCGCTGAAGTTGCGCTGACGCTCGCTTTCCCGATTGCGTCGCTTTATCTCATCATTGATAACGCGCTTACGCTGATTGTGATGCCGTTTTTCGTCCATAAAGCGGACGACTGTGTGGCAAAGGGCGACCTCAAAGGTATGGAGCGGATGCATCTGCTTGGTGGATTCATCGTCAAATCGCTTCCTCGCTTTTTCGTGTGCTCCCTTGCTTTCTATCTCGGAACGCCGGTTATGAACGCGGTGCTTAACGCAATTCCCGAGTTTGTAAGTAACGGCCTGGTTATTGCGGGTGGATTCATCCCTGCGCTCGGCATTGCACTGCTCGCTTCAATGATTGTCAACAAGCAGACTGCTATTTTCTTCGTGCTCGGGTTTGCGCTCTGTGCCTACATGAGCATTCCAATCCTTGGTATTGCCATCATTGGGCTTTGCCTCGCAGTAATCCTCGTGGTGGTCCAGCCAAACTTCATTGCTCAGACGCCACAGCTTAGTTCGGAAGGGAGCTTCGACGATGACGACTTCTAATGACACCAGTTCCAACAAGATTACAAAGCGTGATCTAAAATCGGTATTTTTCCGTTCGCTT
>DAWCEJ010000378.1:0-1751 GCA_052274955.1 Collinsella sp. | reverse complement strand
TATCATCGCCGGTGTTTCGGTCAACTCTGGCAATGCCAACGCCGCCACGGGTGAGACCGGCCTTGCATGCGCGCGCGAGACGTGCAGCATCGCCTCGCAGGTCATCGGCTGCGAGCCCCAGCAGATTCTGGTTGCCTCCACGGGTGTGATTGGCCAGATTCTGCCGATCGACACGTTTGAGACCGCCATTCCTGCTGCCTACGAGGCGCTCTCCGCCCACGGTGGCGCCGATGCCGCCCGCGCCATCATGACGACCGACACGCACTCCAAGGAGTACGCCGTTCGCTATCGCAGCGAGGCTGCGGGCCATGCGGGCAACGCCTATACGGTGGGCGGCATGTGCAAGGGCTCGGGCATGATCATGCCCAACATGGCCACCATGATCGCAGTTATCACCACCGATGCCCCCGTCGAGCCTGCGGCGCTTCATGCCCTGCTGCTCTCGACCGTCAAGCAGACCTTTAACAAGGTAACGGTCGATTCCGACACCTCGACCAACGACACCTGCATCATGCTTGCCTCCGGCGCCGCTGCCGCAGATGCCGAGCCTATCGTCGAGGGCTCCGATGCCTTTGACGAGTTGGCATTTGCCGTGCACGAGGTGTGCGAGAGCCTGGCGCGCAATATCGCCGCCGATGGTGAGGGCGCATCCAAGCTTGTTACGGTCAACGTTACCGGCGCCGTGAACGACGAGGAGGCCGATATCGCCGCCCGTGCCGTTGCCAACTCGCCGCTCGTTAAGACCTGCATCGCCGGCCACGACTGCAACTGGGGCCGCGTTGCCATGGCGCTCGGCAAGTGCGGCGTGAAGTTTAATCAGGAAGACGTTTCCATCGACATGATGGGCATGCCCGTCTGCCGTGACGGCCTGACCGTTCCCTTTGACGAGGACGAGGCTCTGCGACGTTTTGAGGCGCCCGAGATCGTGATCTCGGCCGACCTGGGCGCGGGCGACGCGGCGACCACCGTGTGGACTTGCGACCTCACGCACGAGTACATCTCCATTAACGGCGACTACCGTTCCTAGATTCCAGGCACGCTGCGCATCTTGCCGCGATTGCGGACAGCGGAGCACGGCGCGATAACGATACGAAAGACGAGGCAGATTATGAAATTCGCACGCGATTGTCGTTCGAACGAATCCAACGAAGCAACCGCGCAGCTGCTGTTCGAAGCGCTGCCGTGGATTAAGAACCTGACCGGTAAGACGGTTGTTATCAAATATGGCGGAGCCGCCATGGTTGATGAGCAGCTGCGCCGCGACGTGATGAGCGACATCGTCCTGCTTAAGATCATCGGCATGCGCCCCGTCATCGTGCATGGCGGCGGCAAGGCTATCAACGAGGCGCTTAGCCACTACGACATCCCCGTCGAGTTTATGAACGGCCAGCGCGTGACCACGCCGGCGACCATGGATATCGTGCGCGAGGTGCTGGGCGGCAAGGTCAACCAGGAGCTGGTCGCGGCGCTCAACCATCACGGCAACCTGGCCGTGGGCGTTTCGGGCAGCGATGCCGGTACGCTCATCGCCGAGCCGCTCGACCCCGAACTCGGCCGCGTAGGCAAGGTCACGCACGTCAACACCGACTATATCGAGCGCCTGCTCGATAGCGAGTACATCCCCGTCATTGCTACCGTCGCGGCGGGGGAGGACGGCGGTTTCTTCAACATCAACGCCGATACCGCCGCCGGTGCCGTTGCGGCGGCGCTGCATGCGCATAAGGCGATCTTTTTGCCCGACGTCGACGGCC
>DAWCEJ010000377.1:0-4522 GCA_052274955.1 Collinsella sp. | reverse complement strand
CCCAAGAACCTGACCGGGGAGGGCATCGGCGTCAGCACCATACATAAAGGTGACGGCGTCGCCCTCTTGGAGTTCGTAGTTGCCGGCCCCGACCTGGGCGAACTTGCCATTTACATAGAACTGCCAATATCTTTTGGTCGCAGGATCATACTCATAGGTCTTACCGTCAAGCGGCGAGGTAATGCCGCTGAGGTACCAACCCCAAGACTCTTCTTTAGCATCGAGGGTAAGACCAGTCTGCTCCAGCAAATCCTTAGCAGTGGAACCAGCCTTGAGACTCGTCTGGCCCGTCGAGGCCCAAACCTGCTGCTTGCCGTCCTTGTCCTTACCGAGGACCTGAACGGAAGCATGGACGGAATCAGAGGGCAACTTGTCGCCCCAGCCACCGTAGAACCACGTGACGGTATCGCCGGCATGGATGGTGACATTGTCTGCCGTGTAGTCGCTCGACTTGCCGTTGATGAACAGCTGCCAATAGGTCGAATAATCGAGCGGCGTACCCAGCTCAACGCCGTTGTACTTAAGACTCAGAATGAAGGAGCCAGCAGCAACGGCGTCGATGCCATTCGCCTCGAGCGCGACCTTCGTAAGGTCAAGTGCGCTCGAACCGGACGTCACCACATACTGCGCGTTATCGACCCAAGTCTGAGTCTTGCCCTGGGCATCGCGACCAATGACGGTCACATTCGCAGCAAGCTGGTCCTTAACGACAGGGGATGCGCTACCAGCCGTATAGGCAAACTCAATCTTCTGCCCCGGGGCGAGCTTAACGCTGCTCGCGCCAACCGAGGAAGACACGCCGTCGACGAACAGCTGCCAGAAGGCATAAGTCGTCGGATCGTAGGCAAGCGTGCGGCCATCGCTCGGAGACGTGATGCTCTTGAGGTAGAACCCATATGCCGTGTTTGCATCGTAGTCTGCCTTGAAGCCCGTCTTCTGCTGCAGCTTAACGAAGGCGTCCGCAGCCGTCGAGCCCTCGTCGAGCTTGAGTTGCGTAGGTGCCACCCAGGTCTGAGCCTTGCCGTCGGCATCGGTGCCGATAATCGAGAACGAAACCTCGACTTGCTTCTTGGCGACATCGCCAGTTTCTGTCGGGTTCTCTGTCTGGACGGCAGTCGCGGCGGCAGATCCTGCTTGGCCAGTGGATGCCGTCGAAGACTGCTCGCTCGTGGCAGGGCTCTCCCCCGTCGCCGAGCCTTCGTCGCCAGTTGCTGCCTCTGTTGTGGCGGCACTAGCTGCAGGCGCGCTCCCGGAATCCGAAACCTCGGCGCCGCTCTGCTCAGCGGCACCGCCCGCAAGCGCTGCGTCCTCGCCCGGCGTCGTAGCCTGAGCCACAGCATCGGCAATGCCCTCGGCGCCCTCGGCCCACAGCTGAGCCGGCGTGGTGCCAAAGGCCATCGCGAAGGCCAGGAATGCCACTAGGCCGCGCTTGGCTACACCGCGTGCAATCGTGCCACGGCGATGCATCGAGGCGCGCTCGCGCTCGTCCTCAAACATATCCATTTGTCCCCCATTGTCTGTACTTGGAGCGATGCCTTGAGGCTGCCCCACGTCATCGCGCATGTTGCGTTCGAGTTCCCCCATCGGGGTCCCCCTTCCCTCCAGAGCCCTATGCACACCGGCGGCATACGCCGCAGCCGCATGCAAGATGGGAGGCGATCCGACTTAACCTTAACGGCTCAGGCGCGTCGTCCGATCTGCGACGCGAACATCCCAAGCCAAGAGGAATTACGGTTACTGGTACAGCCGGGGACTTGCACCCCGATTCTCCCAAACGCGCAGGAAAACCGCGCGTTCGTGCGTCTCCGCACCACCATCTAGGCCATCGATTATTACCGTCGATATGGTAGCACGCAAAAGGGCCCCGCACACAGGCGAAGCCCAAGGTAAAAGCTATTGTTTGCGATAGGAAAATGCGGTGACGGTCGCAGCCTCTAGTGTTTGCCGCCGTGGCTGTTGAGCCAGATATTGCGGCCCAGCATAAGCGCCAGCACCAGCGCGCTCACGTAGCCCATAAAGCCAATGACCGGGATACCAAACACAACCGGCTCGATGCGTGCGTAGTACACCACCGACGAACCGATAAACAGACCGGCGATCACGATTGCCATCGACATGCGATCGATGATTCCACCCAGCTGTCGCAGCGCCTTATCGCTGCTCATGATCTGCGTGTTCACCTTAAGCTGCCCGCGCGTGAGCATGCGCGAAGCCAAGCCCAGATACTCGGCTGCCTCGAGCGAGCCTTTTGCCGCACGATAGCTGCTCGCGGCAAGATCGCGCCCCATATCACGTACGCGCGCATAGGTGCTCTTCTCGTTTTTGATGTGCGCCTGGATAATCTGGATCATGTTGACGTTGGGCATGTACTCGGTCAGCAGGCCCTCGAGCGTCACCATGCCGCGCGCGAACATCGTCACCACGCTCGGCAGCTCAACATCGTTTTTGCGCGCCAGGTTTAGCAGCGAGGTCAAAAACTCGCCGATATCCAGATCCTTCAGGTCAAGGCCCGCAAAGTCAGCCACGATAAAGTCAAGATCGGACAAAAACGCTGAATGATCGAGCTCAGCCGAGTCGCCACGCGTCACGGCGAAGCGCATGAGCGAATCCTTGAGCTTGGGCACGTCACCCTCGGCCACGGCGAAAATCATGTCCTTGACGATACCGCGATCGTGACTCGACATGCGTCCGACCATGCCCAAGTCGATAAAGTAAACGATGCCGTCCTTGAGAATAATGTTTCCCGCATGCGGGTCGGCATGGAAAAAGCCGTCGTCGAGCACCTGCGTCGAGTAGTCCTCGACAATCGCGGCACCGATCTTTTCCAAGTCATAGCCCTCGGCCACCAAGCGTTCAGGATCGGCGATCGAAATGCCGTCGACGTAGTCCATAACCACCACGTGCTCGGTGCACAGGTCCAGATAGGATTTAGGGCACGTCACGCCATGAACGCTCTTATGGAACTCGTAGAAGTCGTTGAGGTTTTTGGCCTCGGCCAAAAAGTTGGTCTCCTCGCGAAACGAAGTCCACAACTCCTCGACTACGCCGTGCAGATCAACGAATTGATCGGTGTTGACGAACTTGGAAACGATACGCACCACCGAGCGGATGGTATCGATGTCCTGTGCCATAACCTGCTGCGCACCGGGGCGCTGCACCTTGACGGCCACGTCCTCGCCCGTCACCAGACGAGCGCGGTGCACCTGCGCGAGTGATGCGCTACCAAGCGGATTGGGGTCGATCGCATCGAACATCTCCCCCAGGCGCAGGCCGTATTCTTCTTCCAGACAACTGAGTACGACCTCGTACGGCACCGGCTCCACGTCGGACCGCAGACGACGCAGCTCGTCGCAAAAGCGTTGCGGCAGAATCTCGGACCGGTTAGCCAGAATCTGCCCCATCTTGACGAACATGGGGCCGAGTTCCTCGAGCAGGCGGCGCAAACGAACCGGCGTGAGGTTATCCCACACGCGGTACTTTTTGACCAGGCGAACAATCTGCCCGATGCGCTCGCGGCGACCCGCCGGCGTGAGCTGGTATTCTTCATCCGGCGCCATCGCGTCGGGCTCCTCGGGGACCATATCGACAGCGCGCGGCTTCTTGCGAGCGCCCGAGACGGCGGCATCGACCTCATCGACAACCGCCGCCTCGTCACCCAAGGGATCTAGATTGTTGTAATCGGTGGTGGAATCTGCCATCTGCGCTGCTACTCGGCCTCTTCGGTATCCTTCGCATCGTCGGGCTCAACGGACTCGACGGGCACCGAGGTCACGTTGTCCTCGACCGAATCGACGATGTCGCGCACATGGGCCAGGAAGGCCGTGCGCTCGGGGGCTGTCATGACGCGGACGCGAGCCAGAATGAGCTCGTCGAGCACGCGCTGGGCCGCGGTCTCGCCCTGCATGCCCAAGCGCTCGGTCAGATCGGAGATGGTACCGCCGGCCTGTTCGAACATGTCGGACACACTGCGGGCGATACCGGGGGCGCCTGCGTCCTTGCGCACCTGCTCGCCCTTGGTGTTAAGGTCGTCGAGAACCTTCTTGCTGCCCTCGACGGCAACGGCGGCGGCGCCGAAGCCCACGTTGATGGCGCCGTTAACAAGCTGATCGAGTTTCATAACCATGGTTGTCTCCAATCACAAACAACTGCATTGGCGTTCTTGTACCCAAGATTGAGTGAAAGCGACAAAGCGTTTAAGCGCTATTCGATCGACGGGAAATCCCTATCTCACGTTGTCGTTCATCGCGAAAGAGTTCTTCATGGCGCAGCTCGTGGTGTAGAGCACCTTGCCCAACAGGGCATCGGTCTCCACGCGCACGAGCTCGGCAAACTCCTCGTTGGCGCGTGCAAGCTCGGCAGGCACCTCGGCCTCGGGCAGAACGGCTACGGCAGCGTCGACGTCATGAATCTGCTTGTGGCCCATGCCGCCGACCTTCTCCTGATAATCCTCGACTGCGCGGCCGCACTCATGGAAGCGGACGTCGGCCAGCGCGCCGATCAGGCGGTTGGCCCAGTAGAAGTT
>DAWCEJ010000376.1:0-6820 GCA_052274955.1 Collinsella sp. | reverse complement strand
TGCTGCGACAACGTTTGCAAGCCCAAGCCCAGAAGCGACGCCGAGGCGCGCGTGTTTGAACTTTTGTGCGCCTATGCGCGCGGTTTGGACCGTCGAGATATGGTCGAGCCCTGCGAGGCGGCTGACATTATGGCCGGCGCTTTGGCCGACAACCTGCCGGGGTGCGCCCGCGCCGTTTGCGTGCGCGGCGTCACGGCATTTACGTATAGCCTGCTCGAGCTGCTGTCCGCCGTGGCAAACAACGGGGGAGAGGTTGTCGTGCTGCTTGCCCGCGAGCAAGCGGCGATGCGCGAGGAGCTTGCCGCGGCATTTGATGTCCGCGGTGTGCTGTTTGAGATCGCGCCGCTGGACGAGGATGCCGGCGCTCCCGCGATTGCTCCAAAGTCCGTCGTACGTCCTGCCTTTGTGGAAGTCGCCGGGCCCCATGCCCGTGCCCGTGTCTATGCGGACGTCATCGATAAGATGGTGAAAGCGCGCAAGGAGTCCAAGGTCAACGATGCCGCCTCCGCACCCGTCGATCCCGTGCGCGTACTCGTGGTGTCCGCCCGGGCACCCCAGCTGTTCGGCGAGCTTGCCGCTCGTTTGGCGGCGCGCCACGTTGCTGCCGAGACGGCCGAGTTCACGGCGTTTTCCCAATCCATTGCGGGCAGGCAGTTCACGGCGCTCGCCAACCTGATCGAGCGTATGAAGGCCGCCGACGAAGGGGCAGCTTCTAAGACTGAGTGGTGGCCCGCTCCGGAGCTTACCGACTGGATTTACAGCCCGCTTTCGGGTGCCGACGCCGCCAGCGCGCGCACGTTCGACAAGAATATGCGACTGTCGCGCAGCAAGACCACTGCGGGCGTCAAGAGCCTGCTGCAGAGCGTGCAGGGCCAGGTGAGGGGTGCGCGTAAAGCGGCGAGCGACGAGAACCGGTTTAAGAGCGTGCCGTGCGTGATCTCGGACGTGTTCCAGGCGCTGTGGCGCGACAAACCCGTGACGGCGCTCAAGGCCATGCTTGCCGTTGCCGAGGCACTGCCCGATCGCGCACTTGGCGGTCTCGACGGTCAGGCCCGTCGCCAGGCGGAGGTGGCCCTGCTGCGCCACGTCATCGACATCCTTATGAATGGCGCCCGTGCGCTCGACGTGTCGCAGGCCGCGACCGTGCCCGTGCTCGATGACATTCGAACCAAGGTGGACAAGCGTAGCGCCGCCTACGATTACGAGACCTACGAGGTTGACCGTGCGCCACGCGCCCAGGTTCGCTTTGCTTCGCTTGCCGATGCGGCGGCCCTGCGCCCCGGCAGCTACGATGCCGTGCTGTTTGCCGATGTCGATCTGGACAGCTATCCGCTCTCACACGAGGAGGGGCCGCTGGCCACGCTGACGGCGAGCCTTGGTCGCGAGGGCGTGACGCTTGAGCCCGCGGCTTTGCTGCGCGTGCGCTTTGGCCACGCGATGCAGACGGCACGCGGTCCGGTTGCGCTTGCCCGCGTGACGCACGATCGCCAGGCACGCGAGTGCTATCCAGCCGCCGTGTGGACCGAGCTGCGGGCGCACGCCGAGGCCGCTGCCGCTGCTAAGGCCGCTGACGCCGACAAGGCCGCTGACGCCGACAAGACCGCTGACGATGCCAAGGCCGCTGACGACGCTAAGGCCGCTGACGCCGACAAGGCGAAGTGCGTGGGTGAGGGCGATATCGTAAGGGACTTCGATCCCGCGGCAGGCGAAGGTCTCAAGCGCGAGCGCGTGACCTGTGAAGCCCCTCAGCATCTGAGTGCCGAGGCCGTGCCGTATTTGGTCCTGCGCCGTCGTGACGGCGAGGACGAGGACGCGCCGCTCGTGCCGCGTCTGACGTCCGCCTCGCAGATCGAGGCGTACTCGACGTGCCCGCTGTGCTGGTTCGTGTCGTATCGCGTGAAGCCCCAGTCCATCGACGCGGGCTTTGGAAATATGGAGAAGGGCAACTTTGTCCACGATGTGCTGGAGCGCCTGCATGCCCGCCTGCCCCAGGAGGGCATGGAGCGCGTGACGCCCGAGAATCTGCCGCGCGCTCAGGAGCTGCTGCGCGAGGTCTTTGACGAGACGTTGGCCGAGCACGCCGGCAAGCGAGGCACGGAGGGCCCGCTGGTGCCGCTCTCTGCGGTGGAGGAGCGTCAGGTGGCCGAGATCTTGCCGCAGCTGGAGGGCGTGCTTGCCTACGAGTCCGAGGCGCTTGCCCCCTTTGCCCCGCGCTACCTGGAGTTTGCCTTCAACGAGCTCAAGGTCGAGTATGCCGGTTGGCCGCTTGGCGGGCGCATCGACCGCGTGGACGTGGACGCCGAGAATCGTGCCGTGGTGATCGACTACAAGCATCGCACGGGCGTTGAGGAGTTTAAGCTCGCCGACCCTACGGTGCGCGACGAGGAATCGGGCACGGCGCCCATCGACGACCCGCGCTGGTTGCCGCCACATACCCAAACGCTCATCTACGCCCAGGCCATGCGCCGGGCGCTGGATTTGGACACCCGCGCGGCGCTCTACTTTTCGACCAAGGGCGGCAAGCCGGCGTTGCGCGGCGCCGCGAGCGCCGAGCTGCTCGTGGAAGAGCGCGGCGACGGTCGCATCCCGGGCCTTAAGAAAGGTTTCCCCGGCGAAGGTGGCAGCATGGACTTCGACGCCCTGCTCGATCGCGTGGAGGCCGGCATTGCCGAGCGCCTGCGCGAGCTCGAGGCAGGCAACGTTGCCGCCGCCGACCCGGCGTCGGCTCAGGCCGCGCATGCGCGCTGCTCGTATAACCACGAAGGAACGTTTGTAAGGAGGGACGTGTAGACCATGGATCTTTCGACTTTGATGCCGCAACAGCTGCAGATTGTCAAAACACTCGACCGTCCGCTGTTTGTCTCGGCGGGCGCCGGTTCGGGCAAGACCTTTACCCTCACGCGCCGCATCGTCTACGCGCTCTCTCCCGAATCCGGTCCGTTCGTTGAGCATCTGGACCAGGTGCTCGCTATTACCTTTACCAAAGATGCCGCGGCCGAGATCCGTGACCGCGTGCGCCGCGCGCTCATCGACGAGGGCATGGACGAGGAGGCCCTGACCGTCGACGACGCGTGGATCTCGACCATTCACGGCATGTGCTCGCGTATCCTGCGCGCACACGCGTTGGAACTGGGCATCGACCCCGAGTTCACGGTGCTCACCGATACTGACGAGCTTATGGACCAGGCTGTTGAGCATGTTCTGGCCCGCGCGACGGCGCCCGATGCCGCTCCCGAGCTCGCGGCATCGCTCAAGGCCCTCTACGCCTGGTATCCCATGGCGGGCGAGGGCGGCCCCTTTGGCGCCGGCACGACCATCAAGGGTCTGGTGCGCGATCTGCTGGAGCTCTCGAGCCAGCTGCCGGGCGGCATGGACGACGTGCGCGTGGCGCGCGGCCAGGCCGATACCTCGGCACTCGCCGATGCCTATCGATCGGCGTTGGGCGCAAGCAAGGCCGCAATCGAGAAGGCACAGGTGGCGCTCGACGCCATCGATGCATTCGAGGCCAGCGGCAAGACCATGGCCGATGCGGCGCGACTCATGATGTCGTGTGCCATGCCGCGGGCGAGCAAGGCATTCCCTAAGGAGCAGGTCGAGCTGCTCAAGGCCGAGGCCGCCGATGCATTTATCAATATCGTGCTCGCCTGCGGTGGCCCGGCGCTCGATGCGCTAGTGGGCCTGGCTCGTTCCGTGGAGGCCGAGTATCGCGCACTGAAGGCTGCCCAGTCCGCCCTCGATAATAACGACCTGCTGCGCATGGCTTACGAGGCGTTGCGCGATTACCCTGCCATTCGTGCTGCGTACGAGGGCCGCTTTAAGATGGTCATGATCGACGAGTTTCAGGATACCGACCAGATGCAGGTCGACCTGATTCGTTACCTGACCGGTGCGGGGGAGCGCGCGCTGTGCACCGTGGGCGATGCGCAGCAGTCCATCTATCGCTTCCGTGGCGCCGAGGTCGAGGTGTTCCGTCGCCAGGAGCGCAAGGTGGGCTCGTCTGCCGCGCCCGAGGCGACTGCCGTGGCCGACGCCCCTGCTGGCGAGCTCGTCAAACTCGTGCGCAACTTCCGCAGCCACGACGAGGTACTGCGTTACGTGGCACGCGTCTTCGACGGCGATGACGGCGGCCTGATGCAGGGCTTTTTGGATCTTGAGGCGAGCGACGGCCGCAAGGACACGCTGGTGGCAGACGCCTCGCGTCGTCAGGCGCTCTTTGTTGCCGGCGGCAGCACGCAGGAGCGCACACAGGCCAAGGCCCGTGCGATCGCCGAGCGATTCCGCGCGCTTGCCGATGCCGGCCAGCCCCAGGGCGGCATGGTGCTGCTGCTGGGCCGCATGACCAACGCAGACGTCTACGCACAGGCCTTCCGTGACCAGGGGCTCGACTGCGTCATCGCGGGCGGCTCGGTCTTTGCCCAAGCTGCCGAGGTGCAGACGGTGCGCGCCCTGGTTTGTGCGCTGGCCAATCCGGCCGATACGGCGCAGGGTCTTATGCCACTGCTGGCCTCGCCGATGTTTGCGCTGGGCGCTCAGGAGTTCTTGGCGCTGGCGACCAAGCTCGATAGCGAGACGGGGGAGACCTCGCGCCGCAACATCGATGCAGGCATCATGAGCGATTTCGACGTGCCGGGCCTGCAGGGCCTGCCGCTCGTGACGCGCGCCCGCGAGGTGTTGCGCTATGCGCTTCGTCGTGTGGGTCGCGATTCGTTCGCCGCCATCGCGCGTGACGTGGTCAACGCCTCCGGCTGGTTCGTGCGTCTGGCGCAGCGTGGTCCCGAGGGCAAGGCCATCGCCGCCAACGTGCTCAAGGCGCGCGATGCCGTGGCTGAGGCTGAGGCCGAGTTCGGCAACTCGCCGCGCTCCATCGCGCTGGCCTTCGACCGCTTCTTGGCGGGCAAGGAAGCCCCGGGTGCCCTTAACGAGGAGGGCGACGGTGCGGTGCGCATCATGACCGTGCATGCATCCAAGGGCCTGGAGTATCCGGTCGTGGCGGTTGCCGAGTGCTTTGGCGTGCGCAAATCGTCCGGTGCGGCTCAGATGGGGCGTGTCGAGGGCGGAGCGCAGGTCGTGGCGCTGCCGGCACGCTTCAATGGCGTTAAACTCGCGGACGGCACGTTCGTAAAGGGCGATGACGTCAAAAAGCAGTTTGAGCACGCGTTTAAGGGCAAGGGCACGTCGCTGTGGCTGCCGCCGGAGCTTATGGAGGACGTCTGCGCGACGGGCTCTCCCGCCGAGGCGTTTGCCCGCCTGCGCAACGCCGACCTGCAGCTTTCGCTCGAGGAGCGGGCTCGTCTGCTCTATGTCGCCATGACGCGAGCGCGCGAGTTGGTCATTCTGGCGATGGATGCCGGCGTGAGCCGCGGCAAGCTGTGCGCGCCGACCTTCGATGTCGAGACCGATCTGACCTACGACGTGCTGCGTCGTATTCTGCCGACGGACGGCCTGGACATGCCGCAGCTCGATGCCGACCGTTTGGTGTTCGACAACTCCCAGCCGGGCGACTACGAGCTCATCTCGCTGGCTAACTTTGCTTTTGGCGAGCAGTCGTTTGAGGCCAATGCTTCGCTTGATGCCGAAGGCAGGCTTGTCCGCGGCGATGCGGAGCCGGAGGGTGCCTGTGCGGATGCCCGCGCCGCCGTTCCCGGTCCTGCCGACCCCGAGCCCGATGCGTTTGAGCTCGTGTATCCCCAGGCGGTGGGCGTGCGCATGGGCACCTGCCCGTATCCGGCGCGCGATTCGTACAGCTACTCGTCAATTGCCGCGGCGCTGCATGCCGAGTCCGAGGACCGTGCCGCCGAGGCACACGTGCCCATGGACGAGGCCGGCGATGATGCGGAGTCGGATGGTTCCGAGATGACGGATGCGGACGTGGCTGCTGTCGAGCCCGCCGGCAACCCCATGGCGCTGGGCTCGGCGTTCCATGCCGCCTGCCAGTGGCTGATCGAGATGGGTGCCGATGAGCTGCCCGCCGCGCGTGCCGATGCGCTGGCGCGTCTGTGGCGCCTGACGCCGGAGCAGCGCGAGCGCTTCGACGTTGCCCTGGACCGCTGGCTCAAGTCGGCGGTCCGTGCCGAGCTGCTTGCCTGGCCGTGCGTTCGCGCCGAGGTGCCGTTCTTTTCGCTGGGCTGCGAGGACAAGGACATTGCCCGCTACGGTGCATATGCCGAGGGCGCCATCGATGCACTGGCGACCGACCCGGCCGATCCGTCACGCGCACTGGCCATCGACTACAAGACGGGTGGCACGCCGGATGAGACACCCGACCAGCTGTTCGAGAAGCACGCCCTGCAGGCGCGCGTCTATTCGGATGTTCTGCACAAGGCGGGCTTTAAGACGGTGACGGTCAAGTTCGTCCGCGTGGAGCAGTCCGATCCCTCCAACCCCGCCGAGTCCCAGGTGGTCACCTACAACCTCTAGCTCACCAGGGCCGTCCGCACGCCCAGTCTCCCCATAACTTGCGGTGAAATAGTTCCTGTTTTACGGCCCAGCTGGCTCCATCAGGAACTATTTCACCGCAACTCAGAATCAGTCGGGGGTGCGGATTACGCGGATGAAGTTGCCAATCAAGGGTGCGGATTACGCAAATTTACACTTGACGTTCATCTCGGGTGGGCCTATAAATACATGTGATGGGTTGTTATCCCTTTGGGGAGCATGGCCATCCGGATTCCGTTCGTTATTCAATTGCACATATATTCGGGTGTCACTTTAGGGCATGACCGTAGGCAAGTAGGGTGCTGCTTTCTGCCGAGGTCATGCCCTTTTTGTTCAGCTCCGAATGAGTGCCCTATCATCAAGAGAGGAGGTGCATCGATATGCT
>DAWCEJ010000375.1:0-6671 GCA_052274955.1 Collinsella sp. | reverse complement strand
GTTGAAGTGTAGGTTCCAAACTCAAGACCGGCCAGTGCCGAGAGCGGCTTGATGGTCGAGGCCGACATGTACTGTCCGCTAATGGCGCGGTTGAGCAGCGGGTGCGAACCCTTGTCATCATTGAGCTCGGTCCACACGTCATTTGAGACGCCGCCGATAAAGACGGACGGATCGAACTTGGGCTCGCTCGCCATGCCCAGGATCTCGCCATTGTTGGGATCGAGACACACCACAGCGCCGTTGCCGGCATTGCTGTAGCCAGTGGTCTTGGCAAGCTCGATGGCGCTCGCCAGCGCCGTCTCACAGGCCTGTTGGATCTTAAGGTCGAGCGTGAGCTTAATGTCGGAGCCGGCCTTGGCGGGCACGGCGCCGGCCTGACCGGTCACATTGCCCGAGGCATCGACCTTGACGGTCTGCTCGCCACGAATACCCTGCAGCAGGTTTTCGTAGTAGCTCTCAACACCCGCCTGGCCCACGATATCGCCCGACTGGTACGTAATCCGGCCAGCAGAAGCATCATCATCGCCAGAGGTTTTCTTATTCTGGGCCTCGAGCTGCTCGGAGGTAATGGTGCCGGTATAGCCCAAGATATGGCATGCCGTCTCGCCATATGGATACTGGCGCTCGGTACGCTCAGCAATCTTGACGCCCGGGAACTCGCCGGCGTGCTCCTGAATATAGGCAACCGTGGAGCGACGGACGTCCGTCGCGATGGTATGGAGGCTCTGGGCGCCCTCGGAATTGTCCTGAATATTGCGCAGAACCGCCACGTAGGGCATACCGAGCACGTTGGCAAGATGGCGAACCAGAACCTCATCCTCGGCAAGGTCGCGGTAGGCCACGACAGCAAGTGAGGAACGGTTCTGGACAAGTGCCACGCCATTGCGGTCGAGGATGCGGCCGCGCACAGCGGGTGTGGTAACGGTGCGCGTCTGATTGCTATTAGCCTGCTTTTCGTAATAGTCCGACGAGACCATCTGCATGCCCCACAGCTTGACGGCAAGCGCCGCGAACATCGCGCCCACACCCGTGGTGAGGATGGAGAAGCGGCCCTTAAAGGCGGTCGCCGCGGTATTGCCCTCGCCCTCGGTGGCGCGCGGGGCCGTTCCATGCTGCGTATCGTAGGTAAAACGAGAATCGCCGCGACGCATGATGACCAGTGCGACCACGATGGCCACAACCAGCACGATACCGGCGATAATAACCGTCATCTGGGAAGACATCTACAGGCCTCCCCTATTTGAGCTTGCGGGTCTTGGGTTTAAAGCGCATGCCCGTCTGGCGTCCGCCACGTGCGGAGAATCCATAACCGGACTGCGGCACGACGCCGGACATCAAAAACGGAATGGCAACCAGACCCGTCAGGATCGAAGACGGCAGCGCATGACCGAAGATCGCCACGACAAAGCTCGTCTCCAAACCCATAAACAGCAAGATGATGCTGTAGATCACATTAATGACGAGCGCGAAGGCACCCACAGTGATGCCGCGCGCACTCGGGGTACCGCCCGTCTGACCGGCGGCGCTATGCACCAGGGCAAAAGAACCCACGGTCAGTAGGAGCGACATAACGCCCACCGGCACGGCAGCGGAAAGGTCATAGAACAAGCCACTGCAAAAACCGCACGCGACGGCACGGGTCGGGTCGCCCGAGAACACGCTTAGGCACACCAGGATAATCATAAAGTTGACGCGACCGCCCGCAATGGAGATCTGCGGTGCCAGGCCTGCCTGCAGCAGCACGCACACGATGGCGGCGATTACAAACGTGCGGGAGCTCATCCCCTGCTCATGTAGATCCATGGACATGCCCCCTATTCGCTCGAGCCGGAATCGGTCGTCTCGGACGTGTCGGAACTGTCATCCGGGCTCTCGTCCTTCGTCTTGGTCGCAGCATCGCGCGACGTTCCCTGCGGCGTGCTGTTGGCCGTGTTCACGTCCTCATCCGAGGCCGACTGTTCGTCGGTCAGCGAGGTAATGACCAGCACTTCCTCGTTGTTCTCGGCCGTCGTCTGGGCGCGCACCACAATGGTGTAGTACACGTCGTTTGCAGATTTCTCAACCGACGAGACGGTGCCGAGCGGTAGACCCTTGGGGAACACACCGCCAATGCCCGAGGTCACGATGATGTCGCCAACCTTAACGTCGGAGTCGACGCTCACGTACTCAAGACGCAGCGTGCCGTCAGCCTGACCCTGCAGCATGCCCTGGGCGCGCGTGTCCTGCACCATAGCGGACACGCCCGAGTTCTCGTCGCCAATCAGGCGCACGGTGGACGTCTTGGCCGAGACCTCGATAATCTGGCCTATGACACCGGCAGAACTCGTCACAGGCATGTTGATGGTAAGACCGTCGGCAGAACCCTTATCGATGGTGACGGTCGAGGTCCAGGCATCGCCCGAAGCGCCGACAATACGAGCTGCGGTTGATTTGAGGTTGTAGGTCGACTGCAGGCCGACCAGCCCCTCCAGTCGCTCGGCGGTCTTTTGAGCCTCGGAGAGCTCGGCAACCTTAGAGGTCAGTTCCTCGTTTTGCTTCTTAAGCTCGTCAAGCGTGTCCTGCGACGCCGTAAGGTTAGAGAACACGTTACCGATCGCATTGAAGGGAGCCGCCACAGCCGAGCCCACAAAGCGCACCGGCGAGGTAATCGTCGTCACGCCCGAGCGCACGGCATGAATCGGTCCTGCCTCGCCCTCGCGGATGTAAAACGTGAGCAGCAACACCGAAATCAGGCTGAAAACAATCAACGGGCGCATACCCGTTGATTGTCGCTTGGTATTCAGATTTGTGGAGAAACCCGAAGATCGTGCCAAATGGAATCCACCTTTTGGAAATTAAGCATTGGTCTGGACGAAGCCGCCATCAAACGCATTGGCCTCGAGCACGCGGGCACAGCCGTTAACGACGTTATCGAGCGCCGTGGGGCTAACATTGACCGAAACGCCGGTCTCATCGCGCAGGCGCACATCGAGACCGCGCAGCAGCGCGCCGCCACCGGTCAGCAAAATGCCATAGTACATAAGGTCCGAGGCAAGATCGGGAGGCGTAGCGTCGAGTGCGTCCTTGACGGCCTTGGCCATCTCGTCGAGCGGCTTGTTGAGTGCGCGACGAATCTCCTCGCTCTCGATGCGCACGGTCTTGGGCAGACCGGTGATCACGTCGCGGCCGTTGACCTCGACGTCGAGCTCATCCTTGAGCGGCACGGCGGAGCCGACCTTGATCTTGATGTCCTCTGCCGTACGCTCGCCGATGGCCAGGTTGTAGGCATCGCGAACGTGCGTGAGGATGGCCTGATCGAACTCATCGCCGGCAATACGGATGGACTGCGAGACGACGATGCCGCCCATAGCGATAACGGCAACCTCGGTGGTACCGCCACCGATGTCGATGACCATGGAGCCGGTGGGTTCCTCGACGGGCAGGTCGGCGCCGATGGCAGCCGCCATGGGCTCTTCGATCAGATAGGCCTGGCGGGCACCGGCCTGGATCGTGGCCTCAAAAACAGCGCGCTTCTCGACCGACGTGACACCGGAGGGAACGCAGACGACAACACGCGGACGCGGAGTCCACGGATAGCGCTTCTCGGACGCCTTGTCGATAAAGTAGCGAAGCATGGCCTCGGTAACATCGAAGTCGGCGATGACGCCGTCCTTCAGGGGACGAACGGCCACGATGTTGCCGGGCGTACGGCCGAGCATGCGCTTTGCCTCGATACCGACCGCCAAGATGCGCTCGTCGTTCTTGTCGATGGCGACAACAGAGGGCTCGCGAATGACGATGCCCTTGCCGCGCACGGAGACAAGCGTATTGGCGGTGCCGAGGTCGATGGCAAGATCGCCCGCATAGCTACCGAAGAACATATCCATCAAAGAAAACAACGCAACTCCTGATGTGTTGGATGATTGCTGGAAAACTACTAGCTCATCATACTAGCGCAAGCCCGGCGCCTCACTTGCGGTGAAGCGCCGGGCAAAGCTAAATCCCATAAGGTCACTACTGGTTGTCAGCAGCCGAGAAATCCATATCAAGCGAAGAAACGGCCCAGCCGATATGGTTGTCGGAGCGCACGAATTTGACGGTGTACTCCTGCTCGCCGCCCTTGGACAGCGATGCCTTCACCTTGGCGGTCGTCTCGGTCATGGACTGATCCATGCCCTCGACGGACACGGTGGCACCCTGCGGAATCGAGGAGATGATCATCGACTTAGCGTCCTCGGACAGGCTCGAGGCCAGGCAAGACTCGGCCTTTGCGGCGTCACCGTCGCCGGCAGCCTGGAACAGATCGGTAACGACAGACTCCTGAGACGGGAAGCCAAAGCCGCGCGTGTAGGCAAAGCCCAGACCGCCCGCGGCGATCAAAATGAGCAGAAGCAGCACGATGAAGACTTTAAGACCCGTGTGGCGATGGCGACGACGGACCTTGGCCTGCTTACGATCCTGACGGTCCTGCTGGACCATCTCGGACTCGGACAGCGTAAAGAAGCCGGTGTCCGAGGGATCGGGCATAAACTGACCGGTCGCGCCCGTAGGATCGAGAGGATCGACGGCAGGAGCGTCCATCGCGGGCGCCGGAGCCGTGGCCATAGCCGTCTGGGCAGACAGCGCGGCAAGCGAATCGTGCACGCGGGCAAGCTCATCGGCCTGCTCGGAGGTGAGCTGGTAGATGCCATCGGCAGTAGCGGCGTTAAAGGCGTCGAGTGCGTCGGAGGGACGGCCGGCGGCAGAAAGCGCCTGACCCATGCCGGCGTTGAGCGCACGCGTGTCGTCGCGGGGGCCGGCAAAGTCGATAGCCGTGCGGTAGGTCTCCACGGCATCCGCCGGACGGCCGAGCTTAATGAAGCAACGACCGAGCTCGCCGAGTGCGGCGGCAGGAGCCGGATTGGCGCCGTCGATGGCAGCCTGACGGAAGGCGGTTCCTGCGTTGGCATAGTCGCCCGACTGGAACAGCGCATTGCCCAGGCCCAGATAGGCCTTGAACGGCGTGGCATAGGAAGCATCCTGCGTAGCGGCAGAGAAAGCCTGAGCGGCCGTCGTGTAGTCGCCCACGGCAGCGAGCGCCTTGCCGCGGTTGGTGAGCAGCGCGCCGCGCTTGCCGTAGGTACCGTCGTTGAGGGCGGCGGCATAGGCCTCGGCGGCCTCGGCATACATGCCAAGGTGCATCAAGGCGTTGCCACGAAGGTGATCGGCCTCGCCCATAATCTCATCGGGAGTCTTTGCCGCCCCAAGCATCTGGGCTGCAGCGGAAAAATCACCCGCGCGGTAAGCGGCGCGGCCCTGTTGGATCAGCTGGCTATTCAAGGAAGTCCCCTTTACTCGTGAACGATCTCGACATGGACGATCTCGTCGCCGGCACGCAGCTGCGAAATCACATCGAGACCCTCGACCGTGGTACCAAAGACGGTGTAACCAGAATCGAGGTTATGCTGGGCACCCAGGCAGAAGTAGAACTGCGAACCCGCGGAATCGGGATCCATGGAGCGTGCCATGGCAAGGGCGCCATCGACATGGCTGTTGCGCGGATTGGTGGCAAACTCGCCCTTGATGCAGTAGCCGGGGCCACCGGTACCGGGCATGCCGTCGGGGCCCTCAAGACCGGCAGCGACGTCGGCGCCGGACATGTCGCGGGTATTGGGGTCGCCGCCCTGGATAACAAAACCGGGCACATAGCGATGGAACTTAAGGCCATCATAGAAGCCCATCGTGGAAAGCTCGCAGAAGTTCGCGACATGAATGGGAGCGCCCTCGCCGTCAAACTTGACCTTGATGGTACCCTTCGACGTCTCGATTACGGCGCACTCGTCGCCGACAAGCTGATACTCGGGCGTGTAGAGCTCTTTCTTAAAACCAAACATGTGGTTCCTTCCTCGTGCGTTTAAAGCATATTTGTACGAATTGTAGCAATAAGCACGGGCTTACATCAATTGCGCACGTAGGTTATGCCGACTATGGCGAACTAATTTTAGGAACGCTGCTGCGGCTTCCAGGAACCCACATTGGCGTCGTACTGGTTCAGCGCGCTGTTGCCACCCTGCGCGATGGGCGCCAGGATCTCGCTTTGGTGGGAACTCATCGACTCGCCATCGGGAATGGCCAGCGAGATATCCCAGCTCTGGCAGATCACGTCGACGCGCTCATACATCCACTCGGCAAGCTGCTTTAAGTGGGCAATGTCATCCGCATAGACCGTATCGTCCTGTACTTTCAGGTTGTTAAGCTCATCTTGCGTCTTTTTGATCTGGTCGCGCAGGGCGTAGGCACTCTGCGACAGCTCCTGACGGGTGGACAGCGGCGCTCGGAGATAGCCGTTGTTAAAGGAATCGATGACCTCGCCGATCTGGTCCTCGTCAGCGTAGGACACGATGGTCTGATACAGACCGTCGAGCCTGGTATAGAGCTGATCATCGGTGAGCACGGTTTCTTCCTGGACCACCTCGGCAGAATCGTCCTGCTTGGTATCGTCCTCAGTGGCCTCGCCCTTTTGGCGCGTGGGGAAGGTCGTCTGCGCGGCCTGGCCAAACTGGTCGTAGAAGCTAGGCATGACACCCATGGGATCGGTCGTCACGAACCAATAGGCACCGCCGCAAACGACGGCAAGGACCGCGATGACGATGAGCGGCTTGGGGATATGACGCTTATGCTTGTGATAGGCGTCCTCGTCGGGGTGCACCTTG
>DAWCEJ010000374.1:0-4341 GCA_052274955.1 Collinsella sp. | reverse complement strand
CTGCTCTACAGTCCTATGCAAGACGAAGGCCACATTAAGTGGCCTTCTATGCATGCGGAACTCGCGACAAACGTAATGCCCGCCCGCCTCCGACCGACTTCCAATCTAATTCTTTTCAGCCCAGGCCCCTGTGTACCGCGCGTCTAAGATCTTCAAATTCAGGCAGCCTGACAATCGATTCTTATTGCAGAGGCCCCTTGGCCTTTAGTTTGATACAAGTTCCGCACGAGCCGGAAAGCACTAAATGTGCTTTCCGTGCGAGCAGGACTGTTCGCAGTAGCAAACTAAAGGCCAAGGGGCCCAGTCAACCTATCAGCAGCGATTACTCAGCAGCTAGTTGAATTTGAAGATCTTTGAGGCAAGACGGTATAGGCCGAGTGTGGTTTTGTCTCCGGCCCGTCCGCGCAGATTGGTAAAGAAGCCCACCACACCGTAGCGGGCACGACGATACATGCGCTCGTCGTAGGCCTTCAAATCATTCCACAGCGTCTTTAGGCGCTCGTCGGCGCAATCTTCCTCGGAAAGCTTGGTCAGCACCGAGCAGATCGCCATCATCATGGTGAAGTAGCCCATCATGTACGAACGCAGACGCGACGACTCGACATCGCCGTACAGGTGGTACGACTCCATCATGATACGCGTAACACGGAACTGCTGGTCCAGACGCTTGACCATCGTGGCCTCGTTGACACTCTGGCCCTCGCGACCGATAAAGTAGCGATAGAGGTCGATGTCGGCGTAGTACATGGTCTTGCAACGCGGCAGCGGCACGTAGGCGTAGATGTTGTCCACATAGAACGTGTGCGGCGGCATGGGAAGGTTGGACTCGCGCAGCACATCCGTGCGATAGCACAGGCTGTGCATGAGCAGATTCTGGTCCAGGCGGAAATGGCCGATCTGGTCCCAGGTAAAGATCTTTTTTCGAGGCAGGGCAAACTTGTAACCAATAGCCGTATGCGTACCCTCGTAAACCTTCTCGTACACGTAGTTCGAGATAAACAGGTCAACGCGCTGGTCGCGCTCTTCAAAGCCGCGCAGAATCGACAGCATGGTCGAAAGGGCAGCGCCGTCAAGCCAGTCGTCCGAGTCGACAACCTTGTAGTAGGTGCCCTGCGCCTCGCGCAGACCCGAAAGGACGGCAATACCGTGGCCGCCATTCTCCTGGTGCACCGCGCGGATGATTCCAGGATAACGGGCCTCCCACTCGTCGGCCTTGGCGGCCGTCTCATCCTTGGAGCCGTCGTCCACCACGATAATCTCGATATCGGTGGCATAATTGCTCCCCTCCAAGATGGAGGTAATGCAATGGTCCATGTCCTTGGCGGCGTTATACGAGGGAATACCGAATGTTATGACTTTATGCATGGCAGGCGATAATCTCATCCGAAAGATCGAGGGCGGAATTGGTCACGGCGTCCATATCGTAGTAGCGATACTCGGCCAAGCGACCCACCGGGTGGAAGTTCGTCAGGTTCTGAACGCGCTCAAGATAGCGCTCATAGAGCTCGCGGTTCTCGGGCTCAAGAATGGCGTAGTACGGCGTCTCGCCCGAGCCGGGCGTATAGGCCTTGGAGTATTCCTTCATGATGGTGGTCTTGCCGGGCAGGACCTGACCAGTCATGTTCTTGAACTCGGTGATGCGCGTGTAATCCTCGCTCGTGGTGTAGTTGACGGTGCCCACGGGCTGGAACTGATCCATATCGAGCGTCTCGAACTTCATGTCGAGCGTGCGGTACGGCAGGGCGCCCAGGTCGAGATTGAACAGCTCATCGAGCGGGCCAGTGTAGACAATCTCGCCGCCATAGACCTTGCCGTCAACTTTAACGGTGGTCTCATCAATCTCAAAGAGGTCGCGAGCGTCAACATCGCAGAACACGTCGATCAGATCATGGTCAAGCATATGCTCGAACAGCGCGGTGTAGCCGTCCTGCGGCATACCCTGGAAGGGGGCCTGCGGGAAGTAGCGATCGTCATCGCCCACAAAGACGGGGACGCGGCCAGTGATCGAGGGATCGATCTGGTCGGGCGTCTGGCCCCACTGCTTCATGGTGTAATGCAAAAAGACGTTCTCGTAGACGTAATCGGCGACCTCGGCAAGATCCGGGTCGTTCTTCTTGCGCAGCTCCATAATGGGCACCTTGACATCCTTGCCAAAGGTCTCCACGAGCTTCTGATACAGCTCCTCGCCGCGCTCATCACCAAAGGCGAGCTTGAGACTCGCATGGTTGAAGGGCACGGGCATAAGGGTGCCGTTGATGTTGGCGAGCACCTTGTGCTGATAATCCGTCCACTTGGTAAAGCGCGACAGGAAATTGTGCACGCGCTCGTTAAAGGTGTGATAGATATGCGGACCGTACTCGTGGATCAGGATTCCGGCCTCGTCAGTGCAGTCATAGGCATTGCCCGCAATGTGGCTACGGCGCTCCAAAACGGCAACACGATAGCCGATAGTCTCGGCAAGACGGCGGGCGCAAACGGCACCGGCATATCCAGCACCGACGACAATCATGTCGTACGCGCCGGCGTTAAAGCCTTCAGGCAGGCCTGAGGTAATCTGCATCGATACTCCTTGTCAAAAGCCACGGGCTCGTTAGCTGGGCTTTTCTCGAACATTCTTCGAGACATATTTATCAGAGCGATTATAGCGCTAATGCGTCCTATAATGAGCTTGCCACACAAGGAAAGCTCAAGCACCGCGGCGTACATAATTGAAAGGTAAACCCGCTAGCAGCGGGTTTATTCGTGAACAGCCGGGCGCCTGGAGCTTAGCGAAACGCTTGCAAGGAGTAACATGAGCGATTTCCTAAACCGTATGAAGTCTGCCGCCAAGGCCGACCTTAAGACCATCGTCCTGCCCGAGGGCGAGGATCCGCGCACCATCGTCGCGGCCAACAAGATCATCGAGGAAGGCCTGGCCAACATCGTCATCCTGGGCGATCCCAACGAGATCAACGTTCCCGGCGCCACCGTCATCGACCCGCGCAATGCCGAGAAGCACGAGGAGTACGCACAGAAGTTTGCCGAGCTCCGCGCCAAGAAGGGCGTTACCATCGAGCAGGCTCGCGCCCAGGTGATGGACGCCACCTACTTTGGCACCATGATGGTCAAGATGGGCGACGCCGACGGCCTGGTCTCCGGCGCCTGCCACTCCACCGCCGACACCCTGCGCCCCGCGCTTCAGATCCTCAAGACCGCCCCGGGCACCAAGCTGGTCTCGGCCTTCTTCGTGATGTGCACCGACACCCCGCAGTTCGGCACCGACGGCACGCTGATCTTCGCCGACTGCGGCCTCAACATCAACCCGTCCTCCGACGAGCTCTCCGAGATCGCCATCGCCTCCGCTCACTCCTGGTCCACCTTCATGGGCAACGTTGAGCCGCACGTGGCCATGCTCTCCTACTCCACCATGGGCTCCGCCGGCGGCGAGGTCGCCAAGAAGGTCCAGGAGGCCGTGAAGTTCTGCAAGGAGAAGGCTCCCGAGCTCGCCATCGACGGCGACCTACAGCTCGACGCCGCCATCGTCCCCACCGTCGCCCAGCTCAAGGCTCCCGGCTCCTCCGTCGCCGGTAAGGCCAACGTGCTCGTGTTCCCCGACCTCGAGGCCGGCAACATCGGCTACAAGCTGGTCCAGCGCTTCGCCGGCGCCGACGCCTACGGCCCCATCCTGCAGGGCATCGCCAAGCCGGTCAACGACCTGTCGCGCGGCTGCTCTGCCGACGACATCGTGGGTGTCGTGGCCATCACCGCCGTCCAGGCTCAGATGGCTGAGTAGCGGACGCACTCGCCCGAAGGCCGTACGGGCTAACCCCTGAAAACGTCCTCGACCAATGAAACGCCCCCGTTCTGCTCCTTCGGAGCTACGAACGGGGGCGTTTCTGGTCTGCGAAATGTTTTCAGGGGTTAGCCCGTACGGCCTTCTACTGCTACGAAGCATTCAGAGCATCTGGAGTGGACGGCGGCTTGGCTACGAGCTGGGGCTGAGGATCTGAATGGATGGGTGTCGTTGCTGGGAGCGCTGGCGTTACTGGTGATGATCACTTTGGGACTGGAATTTCCGCCTGCTAGCAAAAAGGCCTCCTGAGCTGCTGCTCAGGAGGCCTTTCGTTCAATCGCAAGCGAACGCACTAGTTATTCGCGGTCAAACGCTCGACGTCGTGGGCGATCATGTATTCCTCGTCGGTGGGGATGACCATGACCGTGACGGCGGAGCCGGCGGCGCTGATGACCTGCGGGCCGTTGCCCACGGCCTCGCGGTTCTTGTTGTTGTCGATGCGCACGCCCAGCCACTCAAAGCAGTCGCAGAAGGCCTTACGGATCGACCAGTCGTTCTCGCCGATGCCG
>DAWCEJ010000373.1:0-3803 GCA_052274955.1 Collinsella sp. | reverse complement strand
TCGCCGTCCATCTCGTAGCCAGCTTGAGCTGCACCCTTGGCAAACTGCTTCGCACGGGATTTCCTCAATGCGGCTTTGGACCCCTTGCCAGCGGCCTTACCGGCAGCCTCGCCTTTCGTGTTGCCTACGATGTTGCCGTCCTTGTCGTAGACGGCGCCGCTGGTGGAGTGGTACTTGGTGTCCACCACCTTCCCGTTGACCGTCTTGCGCTCAACGGATGCGATGGTGCCGTTCTTCATCTCCTCTTGAAGGGGGTTGCCCTTCAAGGTCATGCCCGACTTGTCGGCCGAGCCGACGATGTGCGAGTTCACGGCATCGGTCGCCTGCGTGCTGGTAAGGGCCTGCACCGTCTGCTTGGCATCCGCGGCGGATGTCACGAAATCGTCTACCTTCAAGAGCTTATCCCCCTTTCAAGGAAGCTTGCGGCTGCGTCTACTCGCCGAACATCTTCTCGCGCGCCTTGCGCTCTGCGATGTCGTTCGGGTTGGTGGAGAACAGATCGTAGAGCTTGTTCCCCTTCGGGAACTTGCCCCTGATCGGAACTCGCGCCGGGCCTGCGATCAGAAGCCCGTTGCCCGGCTCGCAGGACTCGTCGATGAACTCCTCCTCCTGCTCGGAGAGGTTCAGTAGGTTGATCCATTGCTTGCGGTCGAGCGCCGACTGCTTCAGAAGCATCAGGAAGTCGGCGTTCGTCACGATGTTCCGCGCCGCCTCGTTCTCGAGCATCGCGCTTGCGTTCTGAGTGATGCCCGTGAGCAGCATGCCGAACTTGCGGCCCTCGTTGGCGAAGCGGGAGAAGTAGCGCAGCACCGTCGGGTAGGCGAACATGGACTGCATCTCCTCAACGTAGAGCCAGGTGCGCACGTTGCGGTCTGCGTTCTGGTACATGCGGTTGCGGACCGCCTCGCACACGTTGATGAGGGCGAACACCAGCATGTTGTCCGGCAGCTCCTTCAGGTTGAAGTCGATGATCCTGTTGTCGAAGCTCACATTGGAGTGGTGGTTGAAGAACGACATGGAGCCCTTGACGAAGCGCTCGTAGCGAAGGGCGATGATCTGCGCATCCGGCTCCGGCTGCTTCCTCAAGATGTCGTAGAAATCCTGCAGAAGCGGAGGCTGCCCGTCCCCGCGCAGCTCCGCCTGCCTGAACGCCTCCTCGACGCAGCGCTGGATGATGGACTGCTCAGCCTCGGAGAGGTTGTTGCCGGCCTCGGCCGCCGATGCGCCTGCCTGCGCCAGAACGGCATCGACCTTGAAGGCAACCTGCTCGATCTTCGACATGTGGTCGTTCGTGGTGGTGTCCAACGGGTTCAGGTAGGTGCCCGAGTTCACGGCGAAGTCGAACACCGACCCACCGTAGCGGCGCACGATCTCGGTGTACTCGCCGGCACGGTCGATCACGAAGATCTCGTCGGTCGGGTTCTTCAGGATTGTGCCCGTCATCTCCTGTTTCACGAACATGCCCTTTCCCGAGCCCGTCTTACCGCAGACAAAAGCGACAGGACTGGTGAGCTTCTTGCGGTCGCACAGCACGAGGTTCGAGGACTGCTGGTTCTGCCCGTAGTACGTGCCGCCCTCGTCGTTGAGCTCCTGCGTTGCGAACGGCATGAGGATCGCGGTCTGCGCGGTCGTGAACCTGCGCGACTGGTCGACGTGATTGTGGCCGAGCGGAAGGATGGAGTTAAGTCCCTCCGGTTGGCGGAAGTCGAGCAAGTCGACCTCCATGGAGTGCTGGCGGGCGGTCGAGATGATCTTCAGGGCTTGGTTGTCCAATTCCTCCTTGGTGGAGGCGTAGGTATAGAAGAGCCCCGTGAAGATGTACATGCGCTGGTTCTTGTTCTGCAGATGGTCGAGCATGTCCTCGGTCTCTTCCTTGGAGTACTTCAGCTCGTAGGGCAGGATCGAGTAATCGTATCCCTTGTTCACGGCAGAACGCTGCTCGTCGATGATCTCCTTGTCGATCCAGGCAGAGCGCTGGCGAACGTAGGCGATGGCCTTTGCCTTGTCGATAGGTTGAGCGAACCAGGTCGCGTTGAGCGGGATGGGGAGCGAAACGATGTCGGAAAGCGCACGGTCCGAAAGCTCGGAGCCGAAGTGCTTCATCGAGAGGACCTGGCACCACATGCCGTCGGACTTGAAGCAGTCGGTGTAGCCTTCCGGTTTGAAGTCGAGGCACCCAGGCGCGATGGCATCCTTGGTGGTCATCCCCGAATGGATGCCGACGTCCTTCTGGTAATCGAAGAGGAAGGGCTTCATGGGGTTCAGCTGCGAGCTGATGACTTTCAAGCGCTCCGTTCCGTCAAGCACCCTCGAGGCGGAGTTGACCGTAGACAGGATTCGCTGGGTCTCGGTCTCGATGCGGGCAAGCTTCGGCATCGCCTCCTCCACATTGTCGGCAAGGACCGAGAACGTGATGTAGCGGTCGCGCCTGATGTTGGAAACGCCCTGGCGGAGCTTCTGGTTCAAGATCTCGTTGAACAGCGCCGCGTCCTCGGATGCGTTGGCGGAGTCCTGCTTCATGGGATCGAAGAACTGGCGGCTGCCGATCTCGGAAGAGGGGATAGGAGTGTTGATGACGCTCATCTGAACCAAAGTATCGGCACCGAACTGATCGTAAAGACGGCACATGGATGAGAAGATGCCCTTCTGGATGTCATCGCGCGTGCTCTGGTACGAAGTGTCCTCGAATGCGATTGTCTCGGAGAACAACCCCTCCTCAACCTCGCAAACGCCGTCGACGTACATGGCGTTGTAGCCGATGTAGTGGAGAACGTCTTTGGCGCTTGACCTCTTCTTGCGTGCGGCCTTGGTTATGGAAGAGAGCTCTTTGTCTCGGTTCTTCAGCTGTGCCTTGATCGAGCTGCGCTTCTTCTTGATCGCTTTGTCGCGTTGCTGTGCCTCGCGCTTCTTGCGCTGCAGCTCGCGTTTGGCGGCCTTCTTCTCGCTGCGGCTCAACCGCGTGGATCTAGGCGCCTTTCCCTTGAACGATTGCGTTGCCGTGCCGGCGATGTCTCCCAAGGCTTGGGTGTCAAGCGCACCGAACTGTTGGCTTGGCATGCCCGGATGCTCGGCAGGATGGGGGTTGTGCCCTGTCGGGAACGCGCTTGAGCCGTAGTCGGCATCGTAGTTCTCGGCTTGGGCAAAGTTAGGGGAAGCGTAACGCTGCTCCTTACGTGGGGCGGTTGGGTCCCAGAAGTCGTCATCAGTCGCAGGTTGGCTATAGAACCCGTCCTGCCTTTGGGCTGTAGGCCTCGATTCCGGGTAGGTTTGCGAGCTTTCGTAGTTCCTTGTCATATACTTTCCCTTCTTTTCTGTGGTCGCATCGCTCATCGAAGCCCGCAAGCTTGAAGGATGGGCTGTAGAGGATGTGCTTTGTGGTGAAGTTGTACTCGAGCCAGTACTTTGCGAACACCTCGAACTTCAAGCCCTGCGGTCTCATGAACCCGCATAGCCAGAAGGGGATTGAGATCGCGTAGATCAATACCATGAAGTCGGAGGTCTGGAGGCCGAGCACAAAGGTTATGTAGGCGGCGGTGAGCAGGGACATGCCTACTGCGCCGACGATGCATACAAGGGTGCGGATAGGCAGCTTGCCGATGATTTTCGGCTGGTACTCGCCGACGTCTTTGTGAATTGCAACGGAGAGCATGATTGCCCAACTCCTTTCATGTTTGCTGAAAGTAAAAGCGCAGTCCCCTCATGCAGCCGAAAACGGCATGAGGGGACTGCGAGCGGCCTTAGCTTCTAGCCCACGACGTGTCGATGGATCCGAAGTAAGTGCCTGCGGCGATGACGATGCCGCC
>DAWCEJ010000372.1:0-5739 GCA_052274955.1 Collinsella sp. | reverse complement strand
GGTCTGCAGGGCGTTGACAATCTCTGCCGCCACCATAACGGCGTCGTGGCCGCGCTGGGGCATGGCGCCGTGGCATGAGGTACCGCGAACGTCGATGCGGAACCAGTCGGTATTGGCCATGCGCGGGCCGGGCTCGCAGCTCACGGTGCCGGCATCGACCTCGCTCCAAATGTGCGCGGCGTAGGCGCCGTCGATGCCGTCGAGCACACCCGTGCCGATCATGAGTTTGGCGCCCTGGCCGTTTTCCTCACTGGGCTGGAAGACGATGCGGATCTCGCCGTGGATGTCGTCGGTCATGTGGCGCAGGATCTGCAGCGTGCCGAGCATCATGGCGATATGGCAGTCGTGACCACAGGCGTGCATGCAACCCTCGTTGACGCTGGCGAACTCCTCGCCGGTCTGCTCGGTGACGGGCAGGGCGTCGATATCGGCGCGCAGCAGGATACGGCGGCGCGCCGTGCCGTCCTCGCGATAGGCGTCGGGCGCGGTGCCGCGAAGCGTTGCCACCAAGCCTGTCTTGAGCGGACGCTCGTAGGGGATATTCATGGCGTCGAGCTGGTTGGCGATGTCGGAGGTCGTGCGCTCCTCGGCAAGGCTCAGCTCCGGGTGCTTATGGAAGTGCCGGCGCTGCTTGATGATATAGGGCTCAAACTCGGCGGCGATATCTCGGATGGCCGCGGTGACGTCGTCTGCCGCGCGAACCTCGGTTGCCGCCATAATCTGCTGTGCCTTGGTCTTCGTCATGGTCGATTTGCTCCTTGCTGGGTCGATCGCAAAATCATACAGGCTTATCCAAGTATGCCACCTGCCGCTAGGGCTGGTAAAGTTGCCATTTGCCGCTTGGGGTTTTGTTGCAAGGGCGGGGGAGTACACTCGGGGTTGTTGAATTTCCTGCCAGAGATGGGGATGCCCATGCAGCATATCGATCGGATTATCCGCTCCAAGAACGTTTTTACCGCACAAGACGGCATCGATGCCGCCCGCGAGCTGGCGATTGCCATTGCAGGCGATCGCATCGTCGCGGTCGGTGCGCCCGATGACGTGATTGCCGCCGCCCCTGCCGCCGTGCCAGTTGTCGACTACGGCGAGCAATTCATCTGCCCCGGTTTCCACGATGCGCACCTGCATTTCTTCCATACTTCGGTTGGCTCCTCGCCGTACATGCTCATGGATATGGGCACATCCGAGGCGGCATTGGTGCAGCATGCACGAGAGTTTTCCCAGGGCTTGCCCGATGACGCCTGGGTCGTGACCCAGGGCTGGCGCGATTACCGCTGGGATCCGCCCGAGCACCCTACCAAGGCCTCCGTCGACGCCGCCTTCCCCGATCGCCCCTGTGTTATGTATTCGGGCGATGGGCATACCCTGTGGCTCAACAGCTGCGCACTCGAAGCCCTCGGCGTGACGCGCGACAGCGAGCCTCCGGCGGGTGGCAGTTACGACAAAGACTCAAACGGTGAGCTTACGGGTATTGTCCACGAGGCAGCTGCTATGCAGCTGCTGCCGCGCTGCCTGGAGTGGCTGGGCGAGGACCGCATCGCGAGCGCTTACGCCGACCAGATGAAGCGTATGGCCGAGCAAGGCATCACCTCAATCTGCGATATGTCACTCATGCCCATGCCGGGCTGCGACTTTATCCGCGACGACGTCTATGACAAGCTGCAGGCCGCCGGCAAGCTGGGCATTCGCGCTCACCTGTTCCCCACGCTGCTGGATGACCAATCGCGCTTGGAAGAACTCCAGACCCGCTACGCGAACAACGCGCTGCTCTCGGCACCTGGTTTTAAACAATTCTTCGATGGCGTGTCGAGTGCACACACGGCATATCTCACCGAGCCGTATACCAATCCGCGCTTCCCGGGTGACCGGGGCCGTCTGACGGTTCCTGTCGAGCGCATGCGCAAGTTGGTTCTGGCGGCAGCCGAGCGTGGCCACACCGTGCGCATCCACGTTATCGGCGACGGTGCGATCCATGCTGCGCTCGATATCTTTGAGGAGGCGGCAGAGCTCTACGGTCTGCCCCCGCACGGTCATAACACGCTCGAGCATCTGGAGAATCTCTTGCCCCAGGACATCGACCGTCTGCACAAGCTCAACGTCGTTGCCTCGAGCCAGCCCTGCCACATCACGCTCGATCCGGGTGGTCCGGAGCGCGATCTGGGCTTGGAGCGCAGCCGCATCATGTGGCCGTTTGCGACCTATAAACAGCGCGGCATTCGCCAAGCTTTCGGTACCGATAGCCCCATCACAGCCGTTACCAGCATGAACGTGCTCTACACGGCTATCACGCGCCAGGACCCCAAAAGTCACTGGCCCGAGGGCGGCTGGCTGCCGAGCGAGCGCATCGATGCAGCAACAGCCCTGCGCAACTACACCCTGGGCAGCGCCTATGCAGCGGGCGACGAGCAAAACCTCGGCAGCCTAGAACCCGGCAAATACGCCGACCTGGTAGTCCTGGACCAAAACCCACTCACCATCGACCCCCAAGAACTCCAAGCCACCAAGGTTCAGGCCACCTACCTGGCAGGCAACTTGATTTACGAGCGCTGATATTCATGTCGTACCGTTAAACGCGGCTCATGCAGCCTATTTTGGGATGGCGCTCGAGCCGCGTTTGCGTTTCGGTGGGGATCCGCCATGAGCGTCCCTGCTCTGTTGGATTTGGGCGCGGGGTTGAGGTACTGCTGCTCCGTGCGTTCAATTTGGACATCAGCAGTGCAACCTCATGTGTTTTGCATACTTCACATTACAGATTGCATAAAAAGGCCGGGATGTTCTTTCTGGCCCTGATGTACCCCCGCCTGGACCGTGCAAAAAACGGAGTATTCAGCACCGCAAGCTCTGCCGGTGCCGCTGCGGCTGAGTAACGTTACGGAGATTGACGTCATTTTGGGCTCCGGTACGGCGCGAAGTACGCCCATTTGTCCCAACGGGGTCTGCCCACCGACCAAAACCGCCCGCTGAAGACGTTCTTGGGACCAATAAGGTATGTCTGGCGCGTATGCAGCCACCCTGGCCTGCTGAATACTCCCAAAAATGCACGGTGCTCCCCAGGGGACCCGTGCGCGCAGCGAAAACCATGCCCACGTTCCTATCCGCATCGCCATTCTGCTGCACTGACTTTTCTGAATGCCGGGCCCGAATTAGTTAACCTGCCTCCCGTGTGACTCCGGAGGGGCGGGGCATAAGGTTTATCGCGAGTTCCGCACGAGCCGAAGGCCACTTAATGTGGCCTTCGTGCGAGCAGGACTGCCCGAGCAGGAAACCTTATGCCCCGCCCCTCCGGAGCCACACGGGAGGCATCGCTAAGTTATCCCCCGGCATTCAGAAAATCTAAGTGCCAAAAAATAAGATTTTTTGACTCCGTGTTGTATAACCCGCCATTCGTGGGTACCATTCAACGCGTACGCAAACAAAAAGGGTTAATTCGCGTGGCATAACCACGCGGCCCAAAAAGGAGGAGACAAGCATGTCGTCTTTGAAGCCGCTTGCAGATCGTGTTCTGGTCAAGCCCGACGAGGCCGAGCAGAAGACCGCTTCTGGTCTGTATATCGCTAGCAACGCCCAGGAGAAGCCGCAGCGCGGCACCATCGTTGCCGTTGGCGCCGGCAAGGTCAACGACAAGGGTGAGCGCATCCCCATGGACGTCAAGGTCGGTGACGTTGTCATCTATGGTAAGTTCGGTGGCAACGAGGTCAAGGTCGACGGCGAGAAGTATCTGCTGATGCGCGCCGACGACATCTACGCCGTCGTCGAGGCCTAGTCTCGTCAGAATCTCTGATTCGTCTTTGAACGCGCCCGCCGCATAGGACTCGGAAGCGGCGACGCGAGTCACATTTCTTTTGGAGGATTACCTACCATGGCAAAGAACATTACGTTCAACACCGATGCCCGCGCTAAGCTCGCCAAGGGCGTCAACACCCTGGCCGACGCCGTTACCGTCACCATGGGCCCCAAGGGCCGCTACGTTGCGCTGCAGCGCACGTTCGGTGCCCCGACCATCACCAACGACGGCGTTTCTGTCGCTAAGGAGATTGAGCTCGAGGACAACATCGAGAACATGGGCGCCCAGCTGGTGAAGGAGGTCGCCACCAAGACCAACGACACCGTGGGTGACGGCACCACCACCGCAACCCTGCTCGCCCAGGCCATCGTCAACGACGGCCTGCGCAACGTCGCCGCTGGCGCCAACCCGCTGGCCATCCGTCGCGGCATCGACAAGGCCGTCAACGCCGCCGTCGCCGAGATGAAGAAGCAGGCCAAGCCGGTCGAGACCAAGGAGCAGATTGCTTCCGTCGGTACCATCTCTGCCGGTGACCCCGAGGTCGGCGAGAAGATCGCCGAGGCCATGGAGGTCGTGGGCAAGGACGGCGTCATCACCGTCGAGGATTCCCAGACGTTCGACATCACCATCGACACCGTCGAGGGCATGCAGTTCGACAAGGGCTATGTCTCCGCTTACTTCGTCACGGACAACGACCGCATGGAGGCCGTGATGAAGGATCCGTACATCCTCATCACCGACCAGAAGATCTCCAGCGTCCAGGACATCATGCCCGTTCTCGAGGCTGTCCAGCGCGCTGGCCGTGGCCTGCTCATCATCGCTGAGGACATCGATGGCGAGGCTCTGCCTACCCTGGTCCTCAACAAGATCCGTGGCGCCCTCAACGTCTGCGCCGTCAAGGCCCCGGGCTACGGCGATCGCCGCAAGCGCATCCTGGAGGACATCGCCGTCCTCACCGGTGGCCAGGCTGCCCTGGACGAGCTGGGCGTGAAGGTCGCTGACATCACCGCCGATATGCTCGGTACCGCTAAGTCCGTCACCATCTCCAAGGACAACACCGTCGTCGTCGGCGGTGCTGGCTCCAAGGAGGCCATCGACGCCCGTATCGCTCAGATCAAGGGCGAGATGGAGAACACCACCTCTGACTTCGACCGTGAGAAGCTCCAGGAGCGCCTGGCCAAGCTCTCCGGTGGCGTTGCCGTCATCAAGGTCGGCGCTGCTACCGAGTCCGAGCTCAAGGAGATCAAGCACCGCGTTGAGGATGCCCTGCAGGCTACCCGCGCTGCTGTCGAGGAGGGCATCGTCGCCGGCGGTGGCGTCGCCTTCATGGACGCTGCTCCTGCGCTCGATGCTGTCGAGATCGACGACCCCGAGGAGAAGATTGGCGTCGATATCGTCAAGAAGGCTCTGACCGCTCCGGTCGCCACCATCGCCAAGAACGCTGGCTTTGAGGGCGCTGTCGTGGTCGACAAGGTTGCCGAGCTGCCCGCCGGCCAGGGTCTCAACTCTGCCAACGGCGAGTGGGGCGACATGATCGAGATGGGCGTCCTCGACCCCGTCAAGGTCAGCCGCGTCACCCTGCAGAACGCTGCTTCTGTCGCCAGCCTGATCCTCATCACCGAGGCTACCGTCTCCGATGTGCCCAAGAACACTCAGCTTGAGGACGCTATCGCTGCTGCTACCGCTGGTCAGCAGGGCGGCGGTATGTACTAAGGCCGACAAGGTCTAGAACTCCCACCGGGAATCCGGGGGCGTGACGGGGGCTTCTCTCCGGAACGTCCTCGGACATGCAGAGAGGCTCCGCATCGCGCTTCGCGCTGCGGAGCCTCTCTGCGTCCTGCGGAATGTTCCGGAGAGAAGACCCCGTCACGCCCCCGGATTCCCTGCGTTTACGGCCTTGAGGTCGGCGTGGGCGGAGGACTTGGTTGTTGGGAATACGTGTCCCGGTCGCTGTT
>DAWCEJ010000371.1:0-10417 GCA_052274955.1 Collinsella sp. | reverse complement strand
GCCGTGGCGCAGACGCTCAAGGACATCGAGATCATCTGTATCAACGACGGCTCCACCGATAGCTCGCCGGATATCATCCGCGAGTACATGGAGCGCGACCTCCGTGTAAAGATGATTGACAAGGCCAACAGCGGCTACGGCGACTCGATGAACCGTGGCCTGGAGATGGCCCGCGGCGAGTACGTGGGCATCCTTGAGTCCGATGACTTTATGTTTGAGGATTCGCTCCAAAAGTTGGTTGCCAAGGCAGATGCCGAGCATGCCGATGTGGTGAAGGGCGATTTCTATCTGTACTGGTCTACGCCCACCGAGCGCCGCGAGCTGTTTGGGATTATCGACGAGCATATGACGGGCGCCGCGTATCGTCCTGTCAATCGTCCGGGTATTTTCTACCGCAAGCCTTCCATTTGGTCGGCTATCTATCGACGCGAGTTCCTCAACGCCAATCAGATTCGGTTCCTTCCCACGCCGGGCGCCTCGTATCAGGATGCGGGCTTTAACTTTAAGGTTTGGGCGTGCGCCGAGCGTGCCGCGTTTATTGCGGACCCCATCCTGTGCTATCGCCAGGATAATGAGAAGAGCTCCGTTAATTCGCCCAACAAGGTGTTTTGCGTGTGTGACGAATATGCCGAGATGCAGCGCTTTTTGGATGAGCGGCCCGAGCTCAAGGCTCAGCTTCAGGGCATTTTAATGCGCATGAAGGTCGATACCTACCGTTGGAATGACGAGCGTCTGGTCGACGAGCTACGCGAGCAGTTTTGGGAGAAGGCCTCGCCCGAGCTCAAGGCCGATTGGGATGCCGGTCGCTTTGACCTGTCGCTGTTCGATCCGCGCGGCGAGACCGACCTGCGTTTGATGGTCAAGTCGCCCCGCGCCTACATCGATTCGCGGTTTGACTTTAAGAAGCCGGGCAAGCTCAATACGTTTAAGCACTACTTTAAGATCGGCGGTCTGCCGCTGGTTTGGCGCGTGCTGACGTATCAGCGCACCTACGGCGATAACCCGCATCCCGACGACGTGCCGGCGGCACAGTAGGAGCGCGTGACCATGGCTACCCCTAAGATTTCCGTTGTCGTTCCCATCTATAAGGTGGAGGAGTGCCTGGCATGGTGCCTGGACTCCCTGCTTGCGCAGGACATGCCAGATTGGGAGGGCGTGCTGGTCAACGATGGCTCGCCGGATGGCTCGCGCGACATCGCGGCTGCCTATTGCGAAAAGGATGCGCGTTTTACGTTGGTCGATAAGGAGAACGGCGGCCTGTCGAGTGCGCGCAATGCGGGTATCGCCGCGTCCACGGCACCTATCGTCGCGTTCTTGGATTCCGACGACCGGTTTACGCCCGATGCATGCCGCGTGATCGTCGATGCCTTTGAGCGTGAGGATTGCGACGTTTTGACCTTTGGCGCTAACCCGTATCCGTTGGAGGCGGGGTACCCGTGGCTTAACTATGTGCTGAGCCCACGCGATGCGTCATTTGAGGGCTATAGCTCGGACTTGCTGTTTAAGGAAGCGTCTCGCCCCTTTGCATGGCGCACCGCCTGCGAGCGTGAGTTTTTGCTCAACAACGGGATTGTGTTCGACGAAACCGTTAAGTATGGCGAGGACCAGGTCTTCGACTTTGCCGTGTACGGTCGTTCGCATAAGACCGCGCTTATCTCGAACAAGCTGTACGACTATCGCGTGGCGCGCAAGGGTTCGCTCATGGACACCATGCGCTACGACGACGAGACGCGCCTGCTGGAGCACGTGAAGATTTACGCCGCGGTGCTGGCGGACTGGCAGCGCGACGGTCTCGATGCCCAGCATGCCGATGACCTGGCGTACTTCCTGTGCGATCTGGTGCTGTACGACGCGCTCAGGTTGCTGGGCGCCAATTGCAGCAAGGTGTTCGCTGCCGTTGCTGACGCGCTCGCCGGCTCTGCCGTGGGCGGCGATGCCGCGCTCGCACAATGCGCTCCTCCTGTTGCTGCCATGGTGCGCGCAGCGCTTGCCAGCGACGCCCCTAGCGCCCGTGCGTGCAAAAAGCTCATGTTCGATTACGACGTCTTGAGGTTTGGGCGCCTGGGTGCGTACAAACGCATGGCCGCGAATGCCCTGGGAAAGCGAGAAGTGTAGATGAGTATCAAGCGTTTGGCGCTTTGCCGCAGCCAGGGTCGTCTGTTCGTTCTGCTTCGTTTTGCCGGCAAGGATGTCGCGGGGATTATTGAGTGCGAGGGCTCCAAGGCTTTTGCCCGCGCGACGACCAATGGTGCCAGCGTGCCGTCGTTGGCGCTGCCGGTCGATCATGGCCGTGTGTTGGCAATCTGTCCTTCGGTTGCCGACTACGAACGCGAGCTTGCCGTCTTGGTGCTTCCGTTTTTGGATGGCTCGTCGATTAACGTCGACTTTGTATCCGGTGGCCAAAAGTTTGGATCCATTCGCCTCGATAGCCGTAAGGCTAAGCTGGAATCCAAGATCAACTACAAGGCAAAGCCTGCATTGTGTGCGCTTATCCGCGATGCACAGCGCGGCGAGCACTGCGGCCGCTACGAGATCGATACCGTCCGTTATCTTCCGGCCGATTCGGGCGCCGTGTGGCGCTACGAGGTCGCATGGGCGGGAGACCCCCAGTGCACGCCTCGGCTTCAGATTCTCGATACGAATATGAATGCCATCGATGCCACCGTGCATCTGTTTGAGTCACAGGTCGATGTTCCGCAGCAGAATGGATGCCGCGTTAATAAAACGTATCTGAGCGTGGAGATGCCCCAGGACATTCGCGACTTTGTCGCAATCGTCACTGATCCCTCGGGACAGATCCAGAGTGGTTTTTGCGCTATGGATGGTCGCCTGTACAACGGCATGGTCGACGACAGCTGGAATCGCATGAAGGATGCACGCGCGGACGACGCGGCCTATCGCCGTTGGTTTGAGCAGCATCGCGCAAAACCGGGCGACTTGGCGTGTCAGCGCGTCACCGCGGCGGCATTCGCCTACAGGCCGCTCGTGAGCATTGTGGTGCCATGCTATAAGACCGAGCGGGTCTACCTGCTCGAGTTGCTGGATTCGGTGCTTGCCCAGAGCTATGACAACTGGGAATTGCTGCCGATGGATGCCTCGCCCGAATGGGATGCGGTGGCCAATCTTGCGGTAGCCGCTCACGATGAGCGCGTCCGCCGCATCGAGCTGCCTGGCAACGGCGGCATCGTGGTCAACACCAACGCCGGTATTCAGCAAGCGACGGGCGACTACATCGCATTCTTGGATCACGATGACATCTTGGAGCCGGATGCGTTGTTCCACTATGTTGCCGCTCTGAACAAGGCCGCCAAGGACGAGCGCCCTCAGGTCCTGTTCTGCGATGAGGACATGTTCCAGAAAACGGGGGAGTGGGGCCAGCCGGTCTTTAAGACCAGGCTCAACGTTGACCTGCTCTATAGCCATAACTGCGTGACGCATTTTCTGATGGTTGAGAAGGCGCTCATCGACCGCATTGGCATGTCTCCGGAAGACGTCGCGGACGCTCAGGACTACGACCTGACGCTCCGCTGCCTCGCGGCGGGTGCGCGTTTTGAGCACGTTGCACACGTGCTGTATCACTGGCGCGTACACCCCGGCTCTACCGCCGACGGTTCTGCCGATAGCAAGCCGTATGCTATCGAGGCTGGTCGACTTGCGCTGCAGCGCCACTTTGACGCGCTTGACGTTCGCGGAACGGTTGAGGAAACCGAGACGCCGTTTGTCTACCGCATGCGCTATGCGCTGCCAGAGCCTGCGCCGCTGGTGAGCATTGTGATTCCCACCAAGGACCACGTTAAGACACTCGATGCCTGCGTGATGTCGATCGCCCGGAAGGCTACGTATGCGAACTACGAGATCGTCCTGGTGGAAAACAACAGCGAAGCCCCGGAGACCTTTGCGTATTACGAAACCCTGCCGGAGCGCGTAGCCGCTGCATCTGGTGGCAAGGGTGCAGCGCGCGTTGAGTGGTGGCCGGGCGAGTTCAATTACTCCCAGATCATCAACTTTGGCGTTGAGCACGCCAAGGGTGACTACCTGCTGCTGCTCAACAACGATACCGAGGTCATAAGCCCTGACTTTATCCAAGACATGATGGGCTATCTGCAACGTCCCGATGCGGGCGTGGTGGGCGCCAAGCTCTATTTTGCCGATCATTTGGTGCAGCATGCCGGCATTTTAGTTGGCGTGCGTGGTGCACTTGCCCATGCCAACCAGGACTTCTCGGCCAAGCGCGAGGGCTATCTTGCCCGCACCGTGCGCCCCGGCAACTTCAGTGCCGTAACGGGCGCTTGTCAGATGGTCCGACGCGACGTGTTTGAGCAGGTCGGAGGCTATAACGAGGAATTCGCCGTCGGTTTTAACGACGCAGACTTTTGCCTGCGCGTGTGGGAGGCGGGCTACCGCACCATCTTTACGCCCTATGCCGAGCTGTACCACTACGAGTTCACCTCGCGCGGCAGGGAGGAGGCCAACGAGGAAAAGCTGCGCCGCTGGAAGCACGAACAAGCGCTGTTCATGCAGCGCTGGCCGGAGTTCTTCCTCAACGGTGATCCGTGGTTGGGGCCGAACTTATCCGCTGAGAGCGAGTATTTCTCGTATTAAGGCAATGGTTTTTAGGAAGTCCTTAACCTTCTTTCGCTATGAGCTTGGAAGAAAGCAATGGTGGACTACTAACTAAGACAAATTACGAAAGCTCGATACTTCCGCGATAAGTTTATACAGGCTTATATAACTCGATATTATTCGATATAGTCTACGATAATAATTTAAGCAATGATCGACTGTTAATCGATTCCCTAGAAAGGCAAGCAAGTGAACGCCACAGCATTCCATAATCCGTTTCGTCCCACTGCCGGCGCTGAGCCTCCGCGCATAATTGGTCGCGATGATATTGCCCTTGAGTTTACAGAGAGTTTGAATGCGGGAATCGGTGCACCTGCGAGGCTCATGCGCATTGCTGGACCGAGGGGCTCCGGAAAAACTGTTTTGCTCTGCGACCTTAGGGATCGTGCGCGAGAGCTTGGTTGGAAGACCGCTATTGTTTCTGCTGGCCCTAACTTATTGCTGGACTTGAGGGATCAGGTTGCTGATTCTTCCCTTGCGACTAATGCTTCGGTCGGCGTAAACGCCGGCGTTGTTTCCGCGAAAGTTGACGTTGCGCCCAAAGAGCCGAGCCTTAGAAAGTTGCTGAGTTCGGCGGCGAAGTCATCCAAGGGTCTTTTTATTGCCATCGATGAAGTTCAGGACGCCCCGATTGACGATATGCGTGCCATTGCGTCTACGGTTCAGCTTTTGATAGGGGAAAAAGTAGATATTGCACTTGCATTTGCCGGTTTACCCGCCGGTGTTATGGATCTTATTAACGGTAAGGCACTTACGTTCTTGCGCCGTGCCCTCCCCGAAGATCTGGCACCTATCAACCAGGTGGAGGTAGCGCTCTCTATGGGCGATAGCTTTGTCGCGACTGGTTTGACCATAGAGGACAACCTTCTGTCGAGAGCCGCTAAGGCTACTAAGGGCTATGCCTATCTGGTGCAACTGGTCGGTTATTCCATTTGGCAGCGCGCCAACTTGCATCGTGCCAAAAGTGCTATCGTGAGCGAGCGCGACGTCACCGAAGGCATTGCGCTGGCAGAGGCTCGTTTTCATGATGTTGTTCACGAGCCCGCGATTTCTGGACTGGGACTTAACGACATCAAATACCTTTTGGCGATGTGCGAGGACAAACAACAGTCCAAATCATCCGAGATTGCTAAGCGCATGGGTAAAAAGACCAATGAGGTCAGCTCAATTAGGGCAAAATTGCTACAAAGAGAGGTTATTCAGGCACCACAGAGGGGCTACGTGCAGTTTGCCGTGCCGGACCTAGATATCTATCTGCGAGAGAATGCCGAGGAGATTCTCGAACGGTTCTAGGTCGAGAATATGCCTTCTTGCGATTCCTAGGCATCTGGTGCAAAATATTTTCTACATCGAAAAGCGGTTCGGCCGTTTTGCAAGGGGGCTTCTCTATATGGGACGCCCTCTATTTTTAATATGAGAAAGCCATTGTCAATAGGCATGTTCGTTCGAGCCCGGTTTGAAACCGGGCTTTTTCGTTTCCCGTCGGGAGAGCCCGCGCACGCTGCATGGCTTAGTCGACGCTTGCCTGGCAAGCTAATATCCGCGGGCTCTTGCGGGCGCGCTGCAGGCGGTCAGCCCGGTATGTCTGCGCACCCTACCGCATTTCGATTCTCCGTCCGGCGCTATCGTGCGAATCCAGTCTTTTGTCGGGCGCGGCCCGGGGGCCGCCCATAAAAAAGGCCGTGAACTCGCGCCGGCGATGCGTCGAGGCGCGGGCCCTCCCGGCGGGAGTCGGTTGTCGCCGGCCTCTAGAGGATGGTCCCCTCGGACCTGCACCCGATCTCCCAGACCCAGCAGGCGAGCTCGCGCGCCACGGCGGCGTTCGCCTTGCACTCGCTCTTGCCCGCCGCGGCCAACGCCTCGCGGCGGCGGTGGAGCCTGGCGGTGCAGTCGTCCGCCCTCGAGCGTATCGCCGGGGGCACGTCGGTGCCGGGGGCGGGGGCCTTGGGTTTCGGGGAGCACGCGGTGTAGTGCCATGCGGACTCTATGAGCGCCGTGCGCGCGAGCGCGTTGCCGGCCTTGGTTATCCCGCCGCGCCGCTCGGACTCGCCGCTCGAGTGCTCAGAGGGCGTGAGCCCGCACCAGCTCGCGAAGGCCGGTGCCGAGCGGAACCTGCTGAAGGACCCGGCCTCCGCCGCCAGCCTGAAGGCCGTCAGGGTGTCGATTCCCTTGATGCAGGACAGTGCCTCGACCGTCGCCCGCCAGCGGTCAGCGCCGGCCAGCGCGACGACCCTCCTCTCGAGCTGCCGCCTGTCCGATTCCGCGCAGCGGGCGGCCGTGACGTAGTACTCGAGCGCGTCGCGCTGCGGCCCCTCGAGCCTGATTTCCGAGACCCACCTCCAGTGGGCCCTCGTCCAGGCCTTCTTCCTCGTCCCGTCGGCGTTGCGCTCGTCCCAGACGTGGCCCAGCCTGATCAGGAACATGTTGAGGCGCTGCCTCGAGCGGCGGAGCTCGCGGGTCGCGCCGTCGAGGGCGCGGTCGAGGTCCCGGGCGGCCTCGACGGCCGCGTCCGGCAGCGGGACCTCCACGATGTTGTGGGTGGCGAGCATGCGGGCGATGAACTCGGCGTCGCGCCGGTCGTTCTTGCGGCGCGCGTCCGCCGCCGGCCGCTGCATCCTGGAGACGGCGGCCACGGCGCAGTCGAGGCCGAGCGCGCGCAGCTCGCGCGCCATGTGGAAGCCGGTGGGGCCGCTCTCGTAGCAGGCCCTGGGCTCCTCGAACCCGAGGGCCCACTCGGCGATCTCGGCGGCGTCCGTCCCGAAGTCGCGGTGCACCACCTCGCCGGTGAAGGGGTTGAACGCCGCGGCGGAGACCGATCGCGCGTGGACGTCCAGTCCGATGGAGGTAACATGGGGCATGGGAAGCCTCCTCCCCGCAGGTGCGGTAAGGGCTACCGCACGGGCCGATACTCAAGCCCATTGTGGCACCCCGAGCCCGCGGAAAGAAGCTGCGCCGCGGGGGAGGCGACCCCAATGGCTTTCTCATATCGTCTTTGGACGGTTGATTTTCAGCCTCAGGCGAAAACTTTGATCGGATAGCGTGTTTCCGCACCTAGCCGAACGGCCCTGGACCGTGCGAGGCAGCCCCGGGCCGTCGTTTCCTCAGTTGAAGGAACGGTGGGGAAGTGTTTCGATGGGTCCGGTGGCCATGCTCCGCCAGCCCCTCGGCTTCGCTTCCCAGACTCAGCCGAACGGCCCCGCGCGCCCTATCCGGTTTTCCGATGCGCTAGGCCGGCGGGGCATCGCCCCTCTCGGCCCTCTGTCGTAGGACATCGACGGCGCGCCGGCCTCGGCGCATCCTTCCGCGTACTCCGCGTGCAGGAGCTTCAGCGTGACGCCGGTCCTCGCGAGCTCGCGGTGGACGCGGGCCCCTGCCGGGGAACAGTAGCGCGCAGGCCGCCTCCTCGGACATCCCCTCGACGTCCTCCCAGGAGACGCCCCGCTCCCTCGCGGCCTCCAGCACGTCCTGGACGCTGTGCTTCGAGACATGGGCGGTGCGGGCGATCGCGTTCTGCGACAGACCGTTCACCGACCTCAGCCTCAGGACCTCCCTGGCCCTGATCCTTCTCGCCATGTGGAACCTCCTCGTTCTCTGGACTGCATGGCAGCCCGAGCGTAACGGGGGTGCGCGGGAAGGCGTTTAATGGCGGTGCCGAACGGCAATATTCGGCCGGGTGGACGGCTGTGCCGATTTGCAATATAGGTGGTGTCCAAAGGGCCTAGGACTCAGTTATTAGTGGATTCTTTGTTCTGACATCTGATATCAAGTCCTTTATCGATAAGGACGGGACGCATCGCATTTCTCTAATTTTTGTTATTTCAATGCTTGCCGTATCAGCTTTTCTTGCGTTTTGGACGCACTAAGCTATGGCTTTTGTCCAATTTTGACGAGCATGTCTTCCACTCTCTTGTCGGCTAGAGATATGACAGTTTGGGCTAAACTGCTGGCTTGGAGCTCGACAACGGCAGGGTGTGCGTATTCTTCGATTCGCGCGACTTTAGCACCACGCGTTATCTAACCGGTGGAATAGTCTGATAGTTTGAGAAGAAGCAGGGCTGCGTTCTTGAGTACGCTCGCCTGGGTACTTTGCGGTAGTTAAAATTTATCTCGTCTTAGGCTGATATGCTGCTGGCCTCACGCGATGGTTCATAAGTTTGGAAGTTGGAATTTCCAAACTGACCATCTCCTCTCGCTAGCCTCGCTGACTAGCGCCAGCGATCATAGCAGTTTAAGGAACGCTCCAAAGGGAAGCAAGTTTGTATGGCTAACGTTTTTCTGTTTTTCTGTTTAGCTAGCGGGGCGACGATACACTCGTTTAAGTATTGGACTAACAAATACATTGCAAATAGTCTGGTAATTGTACGGAGCTCGAGGAACTTCTTGGATGTATTGTGCTAACTAGTAATTTTACTAAATCTGAGTTATACAAATAATCTTTTCAGGTGGAATATTAACTTCTTGTTTTAAAAATAAGTATTTTTCTCGGTTTGGACTTTCAAACGTTTCTAATGATGACTCGATCAATTTAATTAATATTTCCTTAGGCGATGCGTCAGAACTGATGTCAAATGTATCTTCGAGGTCAACGTCATTTAAATTTGCGGCAAAGTGGACGCAATAACTATTTGAGATGCTGACCCATTGCTCTTCAAGTGCTTGGAAGTCGCTCCCAAGCGATGAGAAATCGTTAATAATTTCTGGCTTACGGTGTATTTCAGTGCCGTACCCTTTTGGACTCGGCGTACAAAGAAAGGCTGTGATGCCATAATCTCGTGAAAAACGTAAAGCTATCCGTCCTTTGGCGCTGTTTAAATAGCCTTGGTAATTTCGAGAGTTCAGTGAGAATATTTCTGTGTTGTGTTTTACGCACATTTCGTTTAAATCGAAAGTTATCCCAATTGATTTGAAGGCTCTTGCAAGACAGGTGTTTTCTGAAACGGCGTTTCGTAAATTTAGGAGTCCGTATTTTTTGATATCAGAGCAATCGTCTGTGCTGGCAAGGCAATGATAGCCATGAATCTTAATGGACTTGATGTCTATCGGGTATTGCGTGCTGCGGATTTCGTCGATGATTGTTTCAGTAAAGATGGGTTCTGTTCTTTTACCATTTATCTGCTTTCTTAGAATATTTCTTTCGACTTCCTGAAGGAAATTGTTAGCTAATTGCGCTGAACTGATATCGAAATTCATATATCAACCTTTGTCCAACTATTATTCCTAGTGAGGACTAACTTTAACAAATTGGTTAACAAGTGATAATTTGGGGAACGGAAGATCTCCGAATATAAGTTTCTCTAGCAAACAGGGTATTTGCCCGGGCTTTGTCCGGATTTTTATTGGCTCTGTTAGACCAAGATTGACATACATGTGTCCCCACGGTGCCATATCGTTAGCCCCGTAGACCGCGACTGTTGTGCCGGCAATGAGAATTCATGGCATTAAAAATTGTTGACAGATATAGTATTGAGAACAAGTGTCACATAAGTGTTAAGAGGGATCTTATGGATATTGTCGATTACGTTTCTTTCAAAGAAGTATTTTGCTCCATCATGGGAATCAAGAGCTCTCCAAATAACGCCAGTGATGATTTGGCATGTCATTTAAATCTCAGTTATCGAATTGAAGAAGAGTTTGACCCCGAGATTTCGGATTTTGAGAAGACAATTATTATAAATGACGACGACTTGAAACACGAATATGATAAAGCGGTTGAGGCCATTGGTAATTTTCATGGTATGGAATGGTTTTCAAAAGGTAAGAACTATGAGTGCATGGTCTGTCTCTTATACACATC
>DAWCEJ010000370.1:0-4874 GCA_052274955.1 Collinsella sp. | reverse complement strand
TTTATCGCGAGTTCCGCACGAACAGGAGGCCACTTAATGTGGCCTCCGTCGTGAGCAGGACTGTCCGAGCAGGAAAGTTCATATATGGCGGCAGGCGCCCGCCCCGCTCCCGAGGGGCATCTCTCAAGCAAAAACTGTCGTTCGGTAAAGTCCGAGGTCAGTGGCGTTTTATAACGAGAAATTCAAAAGAATTTGAAAATCCATTACAAATTTGCGTTGACTTTAGGTAACTAAAGTTTCATACTCCTTTTCAACCACTGGGGGATGTGAACACGCACGGATCGTTCACATCATGATTGAAGAGGATTTCTTAGACATGTTCACGCATCAGCTAAACATTATCAGCGTAGTAATTATCTGATGCGGGTTAGCACATACAGCTAGCCCGTACGATAACGGGCGGCTGATGAAGATGAGGGCCGTCGAGCGCAACCGACGGCCCTCATTTTTTATGTCTAGGAAGTTCTTTTTAGAGGAGGAAATGTAATGAACGGAGTTTTGCTCATGGTTGTGGCCGCGGCGGTGCTCGCCTGCGGCTATCTGGGCTACGGCCGCTGGCTGGCCAACAAGTGGGGCGTTGACAAAGAGGCCCTCACGCCGGCCAAGCGCATGAAGGACGGCAAGAGCTTCTCGCCCGTCTCCGCCTTTACCGCGTTCTCGCATCAGTTCAGCTCGATCTGCGGTGCTGGCCCTGTCACGGGTACGATCGTCGCCATGGCCTTTGGCTGGCTGCCCGTCGTGCTCTGGGTCCTCGTCGGCGGCATCTTCTTTGGCGCCGTCCACGACTTTGGTGCTCTGTACGCTTCGATGAAGAACAACGGCAAGTCGCTCGCTCAGCTCATCGAGAAGTACATCGGCAAGACCGGCCGTCGCCTGTTCCTGCTGTTCTGCTGGCTGTTCTGCATCATCGTCATCGCCGCCTTCACCGACATGGTCTGCAAGACGTTCATGTTCACCCCGGCCGTTGACGCTTCTGGCGCCGCTACCGGTGCCATCGACTTCACCAAGTCCTATGCCGCTGGCTGCGCTGGCACCATCTCCATCCTGTTCACCTTCGTCGCTATCGCCTTTGGTTGGGCCCAGAAGAAGTTCAACCTCACCGGTGCCGCCGAGTTCGTCACCGGCGTGGTCCTCATGGTTCTCATGTTCGCCGTCGGTATGCAGTTCCCGGTCTACCTGGATAAGTTCCAGTGGTTCGCCGTCGTCATGGTCTACCTGGTCTTCGCTGGCGCTATGCCCATCCAGATGCTCAAGACCCCGCGTGACTACCTCACTTCCATCATGATGATCGTCATGATCGCCTGCGCTGTCCTCGGCATCGTCGTCCTGGGCGTTAACGGCCAGGCCACTATCACCGCTCCGGTCTTCACCGGCTTCTCCACTGCCTCCGGCATGATGTTCCCGGTCCTGTTTGTCTCCGTCGCTTGTGGTGCTCTCTCCGGTTTCCACAGCCTCGTTTCTTCCGGCACCTCTTCTAAGCAGGTCGAGAAAGAGCAGGACGCCGTCAAGGTCGGTTATGGCGCCATGATCGTCGAGTCCTTCGTCGGCATCCTTGCCATCATCGTCGCCGGCATCATGTTCTCCGATATGAACACCGCCGGTACTGGCGCCCTCAACGCCGGTGTCGCTTCCACCCCGTTCCAGATCTTCGCCGCTGGCATCTCCCGCGGTATGCAGGCCTTCGGTGTTGACGGTACGCTCGCTACCGTCTTCATGACCATGAACGTTTCCGCTCTGGCCCTGACCTCGCTCGCCGCCGTCGCCCGCATCGCCCGCACCTCGTTCTCCGAGTTCTTTGCCCAGACCAACGACGCCCTGGCCATCGAGTCCAAGGCCGGCTACATGAAGGTTCTCGGCAACCCCTGGGTCGCCACGGTCGTCACCCTGCTTCCCGGTCTCGCCCTTGCCTTTGGTGGCTATGCCAACATCTGGCCGCTCTTTGGTGCTTCCAACCAGCTGCTCGGCGGTATGACCATGATCACCCTCGCCGTGTTCTGCAAGTGCACCGGCCGCAAGGGCTGGATGCTCTACGTGCCCGTCGCCTTCCTGCTCTGCTGCACCTTCACCTCGCTGGTCCAGAGCGCCATGGGCTGCATGACCGCCGTCCAGGCCTACGGTTTCTTCGGCACCATCCCGGCTACCGCCACCACGGCCGCCGTTTCCGTCGCCGCCACCAAGGGCCTGCAGCTCGTTTTCGCCGTCCTGCTGATGGTCCTGGGCCTCATCGTCGCCGTCAACTGCCTCAAGGAGTTCTTCGGCAAGGAGGCCGGCTCCATGCCTGATGAGGAGCCCGAGTGGTCCGAGATGGGCAAGGCCGAGTACGGTCGCGCCGCTGCCGCTGAAGCTCCTGCCGACGCCGAGGCCGCCAAGGCCTAGTCGGTCGGACGGGTTGAATCTCCCATCTATTTGACTCGGAAAGACCGGGTCCGCAATCAAGCGGACCCGGTCTTTTTTCTTGTGAGAACAGGTGGTGCAAGGGCGTTCTCGCAGATGTTTTGCGTGGATAGGCTCGTGCGTTGTACCATATGGACGTATATGTGTGCATATGAAAGGGGCCCCGTGGCCAAGACGGTATATTCCGATAATCAAAACAATGTCGATGCTTTGGCTGAGCGCCTGAGCAGCCAGACGTCGCTTTCTGCCGAGCGCGCCAAGCTGGTTGCCTACGACCTGCTCTGCCGCAAGGCGCTCAAGATCAAGTCGAGCGCGCTGGCGCAGATTTTCCGTTCCGTCGATAAGGAATGCAACACCAAGGTGATGCGCGACGAACTCATCGCGGCAAAGATCGTTACCAAGATCGAGGGCAGCGGCATTAACGGGCGCCCGGCGTTCTATACCATCAATGCCGAGATCCGCGATGCCCAGGAGCAGCCTGCCGAGTCCGTCGAAGATTTTGTCGTCGAGGATTTCGCTGACGTGCCTGCTGTGGAAGAAGTTGCTCCGCGTGAGCATGTCGATACCGATGAGTTGCTCGATGAGAACGTCGTGCGTGCCTTTACGGCCAAGGCAGGACGCGGCGGTTTTGGCGGGGGCGGCAAGCGCGATGCACAGCGCCGCGCCCAGCAGGAGCGCTTCCGTCGCGCCGTTGCTCGAAAGGGCGAGACGGATGCCGAGGCTGTTGAGACCGAGGTTGCTGCCGAGTCGCAGAGGCCCGCGAAGGAGCAAAAGCCCGTGGAGGCCCAGGAGCCCCAGCGTCGCCGTGGTGCCCACTTTAAGGCTGCGCAGCAGGATGTCGCACGTGAGGTTGAAGAGCCTTCCGAGGCTGCAGACGATGTTGAGGAGTCTGCCAAGAAGGCTCCGGGTTCATGCCGTCCCGGGCGTGGTTTTGCGAGGCGCGCGTATCCCGTAAGGCGTCAGGAGAAGGGCGAGCCGGCTTCGACCGCTCAGGCCGAGAAGGCCGAACAAACCGAGAAAACCGTTGAGCCGGCGGCTCGCGAGCAGCAACCTTCCGAGTCGCAGCCTGCGGCTGACACTGAGGTCAAAGCTCAACAGACCGCTGATAAGCAGGCGGGGGAGAGCGCCTCAGGCAAGCCCCGCCGTCGTCGTCACCGCGGCGGTCGTGGCTCAAATGCCGAGGCCGCGGCCGAGAAGACAGCGACACAAAACGGAGATGAGAAGGCCGAGACTCCGGTGGATCAGGTCAAGCGCCAGCCGGCGAAGGAGGCCAAGTCCGATCGTCCGCAAAAGCGCTCGTCTGCGCCCAAGCAGGAACGTAATACCCGGGCAGATTCCAAGCGTAAGCCTCATGCACAGGCTGAGCCTGCCGCGGCTGATAGTGCTACCCAGCAGCCCGAGTCGGCCGTCCACGGCGAGGTATCGGCGTTTGCCCTTGCCCGCGTTTTGGGCAGGCAGCTGCTCAAAGTTGTCCCTACGCCTACGGCGCTCTCTAAGATCAAGGAACAGCAGACTCAAATTGTTAAGGTCGAGGGCAAGGACGGCAAAAAGGCGCCGCAGCGCACTCAGCACAACGAGATGTCCAACCGCAAGATTGCCGAGGAAATCGCAATCATCCAGGCTTGGATCGAGCAAAACCGAGGTGCCGATACGCCGGTTGCCTCGCGCCGCCAGCGTGCCTACCAGATTTTTAACGACGAGAAGGCTTTTGACGGCAAGCACGGTGAGCGCCTGATAAGGCGCATGACCGAAAAGGGCATCAGCATGCAGGCGATCAAGGTCGCCCCCAACCGCCCCGTGCACTTTACGGGTTTCTTTACGCTGGGCGCCGATAAGCCGTTCATTATGGTCGAGAACCTGGACACCTACGACGAGATCGTCAGGCTGCTGCGTGGCCGCAAGCACGCCAAGCTCTTTGGCATCAAGGTGGGCGGCGTGATTTTTGGCGGCGGATGCAAGGCGAGCGTCTCGCATGCCCTGGACGATTATCTGGCCGAGATCGGCTATCGCTTTAACTACGTCTACTACGTGGGCGATATCGACCGCGAGGGCGCGCGCATCGTCGAGCAGGCTCGCAATGCCAATGTGGTTGAGATTCGCCTGCATGCCGGTATGTACCGCGCCATGCTCGCCGAGCATAAGCGTCGCGTGAAGGCCGGCGGCGAGTGCGAGCGCGCGGCTGCCAACCAGGGCGTGCCGCAGAACTTGGCGGCGACGATCAAGGATCTGCCCATGGTCACGCGCGTGCAGTTCCGTAACGTGCTGCGCGAGGGCGGGCGTATTCCGCAGGAGATCCTGATGACCGCCGACTATCGGGATGGCGACTCGGGAAGCTTCGACCGCATGCTGAACAACTAAATTCCGCCGGCCCCGGGAGAGCGGGGACACCGGCTTAGGTTTCCTGCTCTACAGTCCTGCTCACGACGGAGGCCACATTAAGTGGCCTCCTGTTCGTGCGGAACTCGCGATAAACCTAAGCC
>DAWCEJ010000369.1:0-6255 GCA_052274955.1 Collinsella sp. | reverse complement strand
GTATTTAAGAGGTGGCACCGCTCATTAGAAAACCCTAACGTCAGACGAGTATCAGTCTGAGTGGTCTAGGTACAGAATTAAATTGATCTTAAAAGTCAATATTGACCTCAGAGGTCAATTGCAATATCCTTCTATCAAAGGAGGTGGCGATGGATATCGAATATGCAAGCAAGTCGCTGGAGAAGAGCCTTAAGGATCAGAGGGCGATAACGAGGAACTACGGCAAGATAGCCAAGAACCTCATTCATCGTCTTTCCGATCTGCGGGTTGCGAATGACCTTTCGCAGATTACCCATCTGCCGCCGCCGCGCAGGCACAAGCTGACCGGCAACTTTGAGGGCTGTTGGGGAATCGACCTCAGCAAGAACATGAGACTGGTCATCCGTCCCGTCGGGGAGTTTGACCCGGATGACCTTACGACGATCACCAGCGTCTGCATCGTGGATATTCAGGACTACCACTGAGCTAGGAGAGGAGAAGATAGCTATGAGTGATTTCATCGTCGCGCCCGGCGAGATCATCAAGGAATACCTTGATGCGCGCGGTTTGACCCAAAAGGAAGTTTCGAAGCGTACCGGCGTGAGCGAGCGCCACCTCTCCCAGCTTCTGAACGGGAAGACCAGGCTTACCGAGGACATGGCGCTGAAGCTTGAGAAGGTCATGCCCGACGTTCCCGCGAGTTTTTGGCTTAACTATGAGGTCAAGTATCAGGAGTACCTTGCCCGCGAACGCGAGGAGGCGCATCTGGAGGAGCTTGACCTTAAGGAGATCGCCAAGAGGTTTCATTTCAAGGAGGCTTTTGGACGTGTGGGCGGCATGTCCCTCGTTGAGCAGGCTATCGCGATGCTGAAGATACTCGGCATTACGGACTTTGACCGCTATGGGAATGCCGTTCCCGACGGAATCGAGTTCATGCAAGATGGTGGCGATTCCGAAGCCGTTGTGGTTTGGCTGGGGCTCTGCAAAGAAGAGATTGAGGAGCAGAACGACACTGAGAACTCTCCCGAATACTCCAAGAAGGATTTTGTCGATGCCATCTCCTATTTGAAGGACGTGGCCTCTAACACCGATTTCATGGCTTCGCTGAAGAGCTGCCGCATGCTGCTCAACTCGGTTGGCGTTTACTTGGTTTATAGGCCGGCTATCGCCAACGCCAAGGTACGAGGCGCCCTAACGTATTATCTCGGGCATCCGACTATTTACATCAGCGGACGCTACAAGACCCATGGCGATGCATGGTTTGCGATTGCTCATGAGATTGGGCATCTCCTCGACGGGCTTGGACAGAAGGGTACAGACATTTCTATTGATGACCCAAAGTTCAAGAGTTCTGACGAGGACGACGCGCGTGCCAATGTGTATGCGAGAAAGTTTTTTGTAGACGAGGACAGCTATCAGTCGTTCGCATCTACTGGAGATTTTTCCAGCGCCGCCGTAAAGAGCTTTGCCGCTTCTCAGGGAACGCCTCCGGGGATCGTCGTCGCCTTCCTGCAGCATGACGGCTTTGTGCCATTTGCTGAACTGAACGATTTGAAGGATCGCTTTAACTAGGGGGCGGAGCCGTGTACGTAATCGCCATCAAAAATCGGCAAAGCGAGTTCGCAGCGATGAAGATTCTTCAGGAAAAGAGCCTGTTACGCGACGACATGATTCCCCTTGTAGAGGTCATTCAAGAGAAGTTTACCTACGACAATAAGATTGACCCGTTTACAGGCGAAACCGTTCGCGAGGAGAAAGTCTGCAAGGGCGGGAAAATAATCCACCGAGCAGTAAAGGACTTGTCCTCTCCGCATGACGTTACGCTTGAGAAGATTGCCCGATTATTCCCCAATCGCCCTGTATTGGTCGACTACTTCAGGTGCGATCTCAGTAGATACCGTTATAAGCCTGACAAGATTCCCCTCGTCATTCAACTCAACAGAGACCTCGGGCTATACGAGACCAAGGTCCTCGGAATTGCTGCGTACCCAAACTTGATTCCCATCATCACTGTTAAGCGTGGCATTGACGCGCTGAAACCCGATGAGGTTTTGGCGCTTGCGGGTCAATTGAGGGTGGATAATCCGGCACAGCGAATTGCGATTCGCATCGACGACCTTGAGGGCTATGAAAGTGCGGTCAAACAAGTTCTGCGGGCGGACGATTTCCTTCTGTATGATTTCAACGAGCAGCCGATTCGCTCGAAGCCAATAGAGTGTATGCAGCTTCGGCGCCTTAATCTTCCCGCCCATCTTATCGCGCTTTGCTCTCCAAGGGCGAGAAACTCCACTGGCAAGGATTTCCCCAACGGAGACTATGCCAACATCATCAACAATAGCCACCTCGACACCTTTGCAAACTATGGTTTCCAAGGTGTCGGCGATTACGGCGGACTCCGCGACAACCTTCCATACGGAGGAACGAACAAGGGGCGAGCCCTTGCCGTTCTCTATGATGGCTCGAGGAACGAATTCAAAACCTTCGTGAACGACGACTATGATCGCGGGCCAAACGGCTACCAGGACATCATCCCAGCCATCTTGGCCGACGCCACGCTTAACCCCAAAGGGAACTGCCTTGCCCTTGGCATTGTTGCTGAAAAATACGCTCGAGGCACGCAAAGCACCTTCGCCGAGTGGATTAAGTACACGCTTATCCGCTATATACAGCAGCTAACAGAATCTTCGAGGGTGTTTCAGTAAACAATCCCCGGCTCTAACCTGTTGCGGTAGAACCACTCATAATCGATGCCCAAGATTCGCGGCTTGACTTTGCAGAAGTGCTCCCAGTAGGCACCGTAGCGTTGCTTGAGATAGGCCTTGAACAGCCGGTTGATTTTGGCCTGGCTGTTCTCGGCAAGACACTCCTGGACGATGGCGGGCTTTGACATGCCCCCGCCGTCGATGCCGAAGGTCTCGCAGAGGGCGCGCTTGGGCATGACCGCGAGCTGCTTTTCGGAGTCCAGGTTGGTGCTTTTGATGGCTTTGCGCTGTGCCTTGAAGTGATAGGAGCCGTCCCTTGCGTCCTGGCTGTAGGAGTAAATCCCACAGGCCTCGGGGACGTAGCTTGGCAGTTCTTGCCAACGCTTGTCGGACGTCACGACGTAGACGGTCTCGAACACGTCGAAGTAGTCGCTCAACTGGCCCTCGAGACGATCGAACGTGTCGAGGTCGGTCTTGATCTCGTAGGCGGCGCTGTGGCCGTTGACCTTACACATGTCCACGCGGCTGTTGCCGATGGGAAGCTCGAAGATGGAGATGTTCGCGGGGCTCAGCGGAAAGAGGACCCTATCGATGAAATTGGCCTTGATGGTGGCTTCGTTCGGGTAATAACCCATCACCAAGTCGTTGATGGTCCTTCGGGCCGCGTATTTGGAGTCGAGCGCGGGGGCGAAGTCGCCGAGGACGTCTTGGATGATGGAGATGAGCTTGGATTCGGAGAGAACAGTCGAGTATGAATCGTAGAGCCGCTTTGCAGTCTCCCTCAACTCTATGTCATCAAGTAGCATGGTCTCCATCGTTACCTCCGATGGGAATTTTACCATGATGGCCCAAAAACGCTTCTTAAGTTCGGTGTGTGTAACCCAGTGGGACGTATTTCTTCGGGCACTGCCGCCTTGCGGCTCCGATGCGCGGTTGACTTTTTGACGCCCGCCTAGGCTGCTCTTGATGAGTAACCAGGCGGGCATCTTGTTGTGCTTGCCGTACGAGCGGAAAGGCGGTTCTCGTGAAGGAGGGCTCGAATGGCGGGCAAGCGGACGAGGCGCAGCAGCAAGAGGCGGGCTCGGAAGACGCGCAGGAGCAAGGGGAAGTGACGGCCCTGGGCGGAGCCGGCGACGACTACCAGGCGATGCTTGCGAAGCGGGACGAGCGGATCGCGGAGTTTGAGGCACAGGTGGCCGATGCCTCCGCTTCCAAGGAGGCTGCCGAGGCGCTTCGCGGTGAGATCGAGGCGGTGAAGACCGCCGCTACGGACGAGCGCGTGGAGTACGAGCTGCGCCTCGTGGGCGCTAGCAGCGTAACGGCGGCCAAGGCTCTGCTCGCGGATCACGGCGGCGACGTGGTGGCGCTCAAGGTGTCGCGCCACGTGGGCGACGGCGTGGAGAGCGGGCCAACGCCGGCGGCCCGCGCCGTGCTGGCGGAGCTTAGCGGCGCGGGGATCGCATTCAGCGGGGTGGCGTGATGCCGGGGCGGCGCCGATGCGGCGGTCGCTTCTGCCGGACGCGATGAGCGTGCGGGTGCCGTTGGAGGACGGGTTCATACGGCTCGGCGCGGGTCGTAAGGCGCGTGCGTCCCATGTAATGGGGGAAACCGCAGCCAGCGATGCTTGGTGTGTGGCGGATATGCGAGGGGGTGGCAGGCGGAAAGGGAGCTTATTCACTTTCCCAAACCGCTCTGGTCATTTGAACGAGGCGCGATCTCTTTGAGCTTCTTGGGAGTCGGGGGCGCAGGTTCAGTGCGACAGAGCTGATATGTGCTCACGTTCCGCGCAAAGTTGCCGGATTGTCGATATGAGGAGAATGCCAGACGGGCTTATCGAGGAAAGCGGCCTGCTATACGTCGGCGTCACTCGCGCTCGAAAGGCGGCATATGCCTCCGCCTCGATGCAACGCAGGACAAAATCGGGAGACTGTCAGGCCACCTGTCCCTCTTGTCTAATGTCTATTCCGGGTATTGCGCCTGTGAGCTGGGCGGTGATGGATACGGAGAGCTGACTTCTGGTGCTACGAGACGTGTCTGCTATGGCCGTGAGAGCCGGTCAGTGTTCCATATCGGGTCCAAAAAGTAAGAAAAATGCGGCTGAAGGTACAGGTACCCGCAGCCGCTAAAAGCCCTAGGGCTTTTCACAATGATTGAAGTATGCCCGATTGAGGCGGACGGGGGAAGCGCTTGGAAAGCGCGGACCATCCATCAGAGGAGTTCGGATGAAGTTGATATTCATGGCGGCCGACGGGAATCCAAGGCGCGCCATGCTTCTTATGTGCAGCAAAGCTAATGCTGCTAAAATACAAAGCGCTCATGTAGTTTAAACGTACGACGATAAGGAGCACCAGTGGGTAACCACTTCCGTACCTCCGGTGCGGGCGATGATGCCTCCAAGACGCAGCCAGGCGTCCAGGGCAGTCGTTTCGCCACTCCGGATTCAGAGGGCCAGCATGTCGATCAGGCCCCCGTTCAGCCGGCAGATCAGGCACAGCCGGCATCCGATCCCTTTGCCTACAATCCCACCAGCGATGTCGCGCTTTCCGGCACGGCGGGTTTTGAGCCCGTTCAGACCGTGACCGCTCGCGTGGAACAGCCTCAGGTTGGTACCGCCGCGCCGCAGTCTACTGTGGCTGGCATCCCCGACCCCATGGCTCCTGCGACACCGGCTCCTCAGCCTGCGCAGTCTGGTCTTTTTGCCGCTATTCCCGACCCCACGCAGCCCGCTGCGCCGGTGGTCGAGCGCGACCAGGCCGCCGAGGTCGCAAGTCTCGACAACGCGCTCAACAACCCCGATTTTACGTCGGTGTTCGCGCCCATCGACCCGCAGGCGAGCCGCAAAAAGATGGCCAAGCAGGCAGGTGTCGAGCCCGTCATCCTTATGGAGCACGTCACCAAGATCTACCCGGCGCAGCCCAACAAGCCCGCACTCGATGACATTAACATCGAGATCTATCCGGGTGAGTTCGTCTTCTTGGTCGGTCATTCCGGCTCGGGTAAGACCACGCTGCTGTCGACGCTCAACCGCGACGTCAAGCCGACGAGTGGTCGCATCCTGGTTGCCGGTCAGGACCTCATGAAGATCAAGAACCGCAAGGTTCCGTTCCTGCGCCGTCAGATTGGCGCCGTGTTCCAGGACTTTAAGCTTCTGCCGCAAAAGACCGCCTACGAAAATGTGGCGTTTGCCCTGCAGTGCATCGGCAAGCCCAAGGGCGTCATTCGCAGCCAGGTGCCCGAGGTCCTGCGTCTGGTCGGTCTGGCCGATCAGATGGACTCCCTGCCCGACCAGCTTTCGGGTGGCGAGCAGCAGCGCGTCGCCGTCGCTCGCGCCATGGTCAACCGCCCGCCGCTGCTGATCTGCGACGAGCCCACGGGCAACCTCGACCCGGCGATTTCGCTGGGCATCATGAAACTGCTCGAGCGCATTAACCGCACCGGCACGACCGTGATCGTGGCTACACACGACCGCGAGATGGTCGATAGCATGCACCGTCGCGTGATCGCCCTCGAGGGCGGCCACGTTATCCGCGACCAGGAGAGGGGAGGTTACGGCAACTATGGCACCAACTAACGT
>DAWCEJ010000368.1:0-3668 GCA_052274955.1 Collinsella sp. | reverse complement strand
TCCTGGCCAACCTGTTCGACTCCATGACCGAGCTCACGGCAACGCCCTGGCGCATCGTGATTGTCGATAACGAGAATTCGCGCGAGACCGAGGCCATGTGCACCGCATTCAACGAGCGCCTGGCCAACCTGTGGGGCATCGACACCGACCAACCTGACGCGCAGGGCGGCACCGACCGTGTCATCTACGCTCCGCAGCTCGAAAACGGCGGCGGTGCGGGCGGCTTCTCCGCCGGCACTAAATGCGCCTACGACTTGGGGGCCCAGTGGTTCTGGGTCATGGACGACGACGTGCTCGTCATCCCCGAAGGCATCGAGCGCTTGGCCAAGTGGACCGACCGCTACGACGTCATCCAGGGTTCGCGCCTGGACTTTGACGGCGGCGCCTTCTTTTGGCAGTACCAGCTCATCCTTTCGCTCGGCATTCCCAACCCTGTCGCCAAGTGGGACCTGGGACCCGAGGGCTACCGCGCCATGAACCAGCTATGCTTTGAGGGCGGCATGTTCTCGCGCCGCGTGGTCGACAAGATTGGCCTGCCCGACGCGCGCTTCTTTATCTACGGCGACGATGCCTGCTACGGCTACGTAGCCAGCCAGCACTTCCCCGCCGCCGTGGTCGCCGACGTGGTGCTCAAGCGCGCCCGTGCCGTCTCTAACTGGGATATCGCCGGCAAACGCCAGCTCAACTCTACGAGCGACACCAACCGCTACTACATCATGCGCAACCGAGGCTTCCTCGCTCGCTATATGCAGATCTACGGTGACTACCACCCCATGCTGTTCCGCCTGGGCAATGCCGCGACCTTCTGCAAGGAGTTCATTCGTCTGGCTGCCGTTGACAAGTGCTTTAAGACCGGCATTCCGGCGCTGCGCCGCGGCATGAAGGACGCCCGCAAGATCGTTAAGGATCCTAACTGGAAGCCCATGCCGCCCCTGAAGGACGCGGAGTAGTAAAGGGCTTTCGCCCGCCGCTACAGTCGTTGGCACACCACGGACACACGCTGACCGTCAAAACCAAAGCCCCAACGCATGCGCCCGACGGCGGGGCGCGGCACGCGGATATCATCGATGCCGTCGCGCTCGATTTCGAGCAGCGCCTGAACCGCCAACAGTTCCAGGCCCAGGGCATCGACGCCAGGGTCGTACATCATGTTGATCGTAATGAGCGGTCGCTCATCGAGCATGCCGAACGTGTCGGCCACGTCAAACACCCGACCGGTGGGAATCACCTGGATATCCCAGCGATCCGAGACGCCACTTCGCTTGGAGCTGGGATTGCAATAGCCAGGCAGTCCAAAGCAGAGCCCCTGAAGCACCAGATGATAGGCTGTCGGCATATCTGATTGGCCCACATCGATGCCCAGATCGCCGATAGCACAGCTCAAAGCTTGCTTTACAGCGTCCTCGTCTCCTCGACACAGCCCGTCATGGAACGAGTCGATAACTCCAACGTCCTCAACGGCGCACTCAAACCATTCCAGAATTACAAGACGGAGCGCCTGACGCACTTCGTTGTTAGGCAGACGCAGGGAACGAAGGCACGCGCCGTTTTCCGAATGCCCCGTCATGTCCGTCGTAAGAAATCCAGACAGATACAGCGCTGTCCAGATATCTTCGGGCTTGGCGGCATCGGCCTCCTCGGCATGCACATGCACTGGCACCTCAATAAACCCATGCGCCTCAAGTAAATCGAACAATGCGGACAGGCGCATGAGATTCCAGTCGCCGACGCATGCGCTCAGACGGTCGGCGTAACCATACAGATCTGCCCGAACGGGCGCGACGCAACCGCGATGTGCGTAGTCCACCACGCGCTCCGGGCTCGAGCAATAAAAACCACCAAGCAGATAGCCCTCGAGCCACTCACGCGCGTCATCCAGACAGCCGTTGCGACCGATGCAATCCAACAGCACTTGGACTTCGTCGTCCGAAAAACCGAACCATCGATCACACCAACTCGACAACGCTGTCGCCGACCGATAGGAAACCCCACGTTGGGACAACGCAAACTCGGCATGACCGGGGCGTTCGCACATCAGACACGTCAATCGCAACGAGTCGCCGGCATCGGCAATGGTGTCGAACAACATTCGGCTGAGCGACTCTAGGGAATCCACGCTACCGTCGTCCTTAGCGTCCAAACGCTTTGGACATACCGCGTCGTAGTCGTCTATCAGAAGAACAACCTGCTCATCGAAAGCTGCCTGGAGCAGTTTAATAAGCACGCCAAGCGCCGCATCGATCTCCTTATCGCTGGCCACCCCACGCGCCGCCCTCTCGATAAGACGAACCTCACGTCTTGACAGATCAGGCGCGGCAAGCAGCGGCAGTAATCGGGCGCACTCGCGCACGACAGCCCCGCGAATTGCTGCCGCAACACCAGCGCCATGCCTCGAAGCGGCAGCTGTAAAGTCGAGCATGATGACCGGATAACTCGCGTACTCATCACGATAGCGACCGCCGCCCGCCTGCCAAATCTGGGTACCAGCGAACAGGCTTCGATCCGGCAGCCGGCGATCAGGTCGTTCCAAATAGCACTTGAGCATCGATAAATTCATGCTCTTGCCAAAACCCTTGGGCCGACAGCAAAGCGCAACAGGTGCTTCACTGTCCAATATATCGGCAATAAACATAGTCTTATCGACGAGTAAACACCGATTGATTGCATCGGAAAAGTCGTGTGCATCAACCGGTAGAGCTGCGCTATCCGCATGATTGAGCAACCGTGCACCAAACGCATGAGTAAAACCACAATTCACCTGTTCAGACACCGTAGACTCTCCTTCTAACGCAGCACGATGCCCATTGTAGCGAGCGGGTAGAGCGCAACAATATCGACATGCAAACGTTTCGGGCAGCGGTAGCAACAGACCCCCGAGGGGGCATAACAAATCGTTGCACAACAAAAAAGGGGCCCGATGCCGCCGCACCGGACCCCGTCCCAAACTCTTATAGAAAACGATCTGGAAGATTACTCCTCCAAGCCGTCCTCCCCAGAAGCCTTCTTCTGCTGATCGAGCTTATGCTTACCACTTACGATAGACGTAGCGCCCAGTGTGGCCAAGCTTGCACTGGCAAGGCTCGCCATCACAATCAAGTCGCCCGTCTTGGGCATGTTGCCGCCCGAGGACTTAGTCGTTGTAGTCGTCGTGGTCGTGGTGGTCACCGTTTTGGAGTCATTTTGCTCTTGGACCTGGTTGTCAGCACCGCTCTTGTCGTCGTCTTCGGACTGTTTCTTTTCGCCCTCGGCCTTGCTCTTGTCCTTCTCCTCAGATTCAGACTTCTTATCCTCGTCCTTCTTCTGTTCGGACTTGTCGCTCTTCTCCTCAGAGCTAGAACCCTTATCGGATTCGGTCTTCTCGGAAGCCTTGTCCTTGGAGTCGCCCTTTGCGGCTTCGATCTTTTCCGTGGAAACCTGATCAGAGTTGCCCTTGTTCTGGGTCGAGCCGTTATTGACGCCAGCCATCAGCGAAGAGCCCAGCGTAGAACCAAGCTGCTCGGAGAAAGAAGGCTTCTTGTCCGGCGAAGCAACGGGAACGTCCGGCGCCTTATTCGAGTCATCCTTGGAAGCATCGGAACCAGGGGTTGCGTCAGAGCCGGAGCCGTTGTTAGAGCCGGTGCCAACGGACGAATCGCTCGAGCCGGTGGATGAGTTAGAGGTGCCAGCGC
>DAWCEJ010000367.1:0-5398 GCA_052274955.1 Collinsella sp. | reverse complement strand
GCTCGGCCTGCGTCAGGCGACGTCGAGTATAGGTGCTGAGCGCCTCCAGGTAACGGCGCGAGCCCTCGGCATAAAGAACTCCCAGCGCCAGCGAGCTCTTGCCCGAGCCCGACACGCCGGCAATGCCCACGAGCCTCCCCAGCGGAATATCGATATCGATGTCCTTGAGATTGTGGACACGTGCACCGCGCACCTCGATAGCCTGCGGGCTCATCTTCTGTTCCGTCACCTTTATCACCCTACTCATGCCATAAAACGCGGTCGCGGATATACTCGCCCAGCATGGGCACGGTAAACCGCACAAGGCCGTATCCGGCGGCCTCGATGACGCGCTCGCGAATCAGGCTTGCGCGATATTTACTCGCCCAGCTCTGGGTACGGTCGCAGCGCTCAATGATATCCGCCGTGCGCGTCGGCTTGTCCTCGTCAACCGCCATAGCCTCGATAAAGAGGCGCTGAGGGCTGCGCAGACCGTAATACAGAGGTGCGTCAACCGCTTCGTAGAACTCGGAGACGGCATCCGCATGGCCATTCTCGACATCGCGCCTTTCGATGACCTGCGAGCCACGCCGGACAGCAGACCGCCACATGTAATAGCCCACCAGCTGAACCATATAGGGATGCCCCATGCTCTTGCGCGCCGCAAGGTCCGCCGTCTCCGCGTCAACGTAAAGACCAGCGTCTTTGACCGTCTGGATATACGAATCGCGCACTTTGGGCAAAGATATTGCCCCCAACGTACGCTGCTGGGCACGCCGCAAAAACGTCACGCTCGGCTCTTCGAGCAGATCGTCAACCATACTGGGCAAGCCGGCGAACGCCAGCGCAAGACCGCGCTGGTCGCTATCGGGCAAGCCCGTGGCATCCTGGTCTCCGAGCACCTGCTGATAGAGGACGGCAAGAGCCGCCAGTTCCTCGATAGACACCGATTGTGCCTCGTCAATCGCAAACAAGACGCCCTTGCCCGGACCGAGCTTCTTGAGACGCTCGTTGACCAGCCCTCGCAATGTCTCGCCTTTTGCCCGCGCCGCCTCGACCGACATCCGGCCAAACGACGGCCCAAACTCCATTGACGTCACAACGGGTTTATTCGAGCGAAGCGCGTCGGCCAAGCGGTCGCACAAACCAAGCGAAGCGGAATCGGAGACAACCGCCCATCCGCGCTCGCTGGCTAGACGTTGCAGCTCCCGCAGGAGAACCGTTTTGCCATAGCCGCGGTTTCCCGTAATGAGCATGAGCCTGCCCGGCGCTCCGGCGCCGTTGTCGAGCCCTTCCTCAAAATCTTCGATGACCGACTCGCGACCGATGAGTATCGGAGGCCGCTTACCAGCTGTGGGCTTAAAGGGATTTGGATTCATATCGGCCTCCTCGGATTGGCAAACCCTGGTAACAGTTATACCAACTTATACCGAGTTATACCAATAGCATGTGACAAAGGAACTGCCCCTTTGTCACATGTGGCCGAAAAACTCGGCATCAGCTGCTCGCCAAGGGCGGAAGGTGGTGGGATCGACCTTTACGTGCGCCGAGGCGGGGGCGTCGTACCACTTGACGGTGTAGCCGGCGCCGTGGGAGCAAAAGACCGAGTCGGGCGTGTTGGGCAGATCGGCCTCGGGCTCGTAGGCGGCAGCCTCGATTACGCACTCGCCATCATGGCAAGCCGCATAACCGGCAAACTCCAGGTACAGATGCCCGCGGCCGCTCGTGTAGGCTGCAACCTCTAGGGCATAGTCTTGCACCTCGGATGCCGGCACGCGGCCTACGAGCTTGGCGCGATCGCCCACCATTGCTGGCGGCTCGTACTCGGCGCCCATACGCGTGGCATCCGACAGCGCGCGGCCCACGCACTCCCCCGGCACCTCGAGCTCAAAGCGATACCACGGCTCCAGCAGCACCGCGGCACCCGCCTCGCGCGCTTGCATGAGCCCCTGGCGAATCGCACGATACGTTGCCTGGCGAAAATCGCCGCCCTCGGTGTGCTTGGCATGTGCACGACCGCCCGTGAGCGTAATGCGCATATCGGTGATAGGCGAGCCGGTCAGCACGCCCAGGTGGTCGCGTTCCATGGCATTGGTGAGCGCCAGGCGTTGCCAGTTCAGGTCGAGCTCGTCAGTCGAGGTCACGGTGCCAAACTGCACGCCCGAGCCCGCCGGCAGCGGCTCTACGCGCAGGTGCACCTCGGCATAGTGGCGCAGCGGCTCAAAGTGGCCCACACCCTCGACCGGCTGCGAGATAGTCTCCTTATAGAGGATGCCGCCGGGCTCAAACTCAACCGTAAGGCCAAAGCGATCGGCCAGCACGCGCTGCACGACCTCGAGTTGCACCGCGCCCATGAGTTGCAGATGGATCTGCTCAAGATGCGTGTTCCAGCTTACGCCGAGCATGGGATCTTCATCGGCAAGCTCGGTCAGCGCCTGGAACACCGTATGGACATCGTGCTCGCCCGGCAGCACCGTATAGGTGAGAACCGGCGCGATGATCGGCTGCTCGCCCATGGGCTCTGCACCCAGGGCGTCGCCTGGGCGAACGTGCGCAAGGCCCGTCACGGCGCAGATGCCACCAGCGACAACTTCCTGGGCAAGCTCGTATTTCTCGCCGTTATAGATGCGCACCTGGTCGATCTTTTGCTCCCAAGTCTCAACACCGGAGCGTCCCTCAATCACCTGCTTCGCGCGCAGTGCACCGCCCGTCACCTTGACCCAGGCAAGACGCTCGCCGCGATCTCCACGACTCACGCGATAGACACGTGCGGCGAACTCATGGGGCCATGTTCGCTCGCGCATCAAATCACACATGCCGTCGAGCAGCTCCGCCACGCCCTGGTCTTTGAGCGCCGAACCGACAAAGCAGGGGAACAGCTTGCGCTCGGCCACCATGCGCAACAACGTTTCGGCAGACAACTCGCCCGCTTCAAGAAACTCATCGAGCGCCGCCTCGTCCAGGGCCGCGGCATCCTCTTGCACGGCGCCGCCCGCCAGCAAATCTTCGGCATCCAGACAGCCTTCGGAAAGACGCTGGCCGAGCTGCTCCAACAGTGCATCGCGACCAGGGTTCTCAAGATCGATCTTGTTGATAAAGATGAACGTCGGAATGTCGTAGCGAGCAAGCAGTCGCCACAGGGTTTCGGTATGACCCTGCACGCCGTCGTTGGCGCCCACCACCAGAATCGCGTAGTCGAGTGCACGCAGCGTACGCTCGGCTTCGGCAGAAAAATCGACGTGGCCGGGAGCGTCCACGAGCATAACGTGGGTATCGCCGTAGTCGAGCACAGCCTGCGATGAGAAGATCGTGATGCCCCGCTCGCGCTCAATCTCATTCGTGTCCAAATGCGAGTCGCCGTCATCGACACGCCCGCGTTTGCGAATGCGGCCCGCATGAAACAGCATGGCCTCGGCCAGCGTGGTCTTACCGGCATCGACGTGCGCCAGAATTCCTATGACCGCTTGCTTTGACATGATCTCCCCCGTTGATAGCCCGCCGGCTCCGCAGCGGACGCTTTTGTCACATACCGGATGATACAATTTACGAGCCGGCGGGCGAAGCGGGCCCTATCCCCCGACCGAGCTCATCGCCCTGCGTTGCCGCGCGGCGATTTTTGCAGGTTCGCGCCTTGCGAAAGCCGGCACCTCCCCTTTTTGTCTGCCCGGGTTCATCTGGGGCGGTAACAATGCGAGTCCCACAACGACGCGTTTTACCAAAAATGGCCCCACTCGGGGCCATTTTTTATTTGAGCTGGGTGATGATACGTGCCTTGGCTCCTACGCCTCGCGCAGCCAATCAAACGCGACACGCGCCGTGCCGTCGGACACATAGACGATACCGACACGCTCGAACCCCGCCTTGGCGATGGCGCCCTGCATGGGCAAGTTGTCCTCGTGCGTGTCAATACGCAGATGGTCGGCGCATTCCTTGGCAAAGGCAAACATCGCCGCCGCGATACCGCGCACGGTGCCGTCGGATGCCACGCGATGCAGCACGGCATACGGAGTGTCGCTGCGCCATTGACCGTCCTCAATCACGTCATAGCACTCGTCCGGACCCGGTAAAAAGGCAAACGTCGCCACCACGCGGCCGTCGACTTCGCACACGTAACTGCCACCAGCGGCAATATCGGCAGCCAGCTGCTCGGCCGAAGGCGTGCCCTCGGGCCACTGCGTGGCGTTGCCATGCGCGCGCATAAAGGCGCGGGCCGCGTCATAGATAGCCATGACGGCGGGAATGTCGGTATCGAGGGTTTTTCTGATCATCACGCGGCGACCTCACGTTTATTGGTATCACTTTGATTGAGCAATGATACCAGCGTTTGGAGAGGGGCACGAAGCAGATGGGAAGCAAAAAGCGAGCCGCCTGGTCAAAGGCCAAAAGCGAGTTTTTGGGCGCTGCCACCGGCGGTGATATGAGCGACCTGTTTGTGCGCGAAGACGAGCGTCGCGACGCCCTAGATGCCGAGCGCGACGAGGCCTGGCGCTACAAGTCGTGCGAGCGCAAGAACCGCTACGATACGCGCGCCGAGGCCGAAGCCGTTATGGCCGACTGCGAGAACCGCGGGCGTCGCGGCCTGGCCTGCTACAAATGCGAATACTGCGGAGGTTGGCACCTAACGTCGCATCCTTGGAAATAGGCTCCCCATCGGCGCGATACCGAGCGTTGCGCACAGGCTACGGACGCAGCGGCACCAAAACGTCGTAGCGAACGGCCTTACCCGCTAGTTGATAGCTCGGCTTCATACCGGCAAGCAACGGGCCCTTCACCGGTCGTTTAATAACCACCTTGCGCGGATGCACCGCAAGCGCAGCCTCGACCAGCGTCTCTTCGTCGGCACACGGCTGCTCCAAATGATGCAGGAGCTGAAACTTCTTTTTGACCGCTGCGCTCTTGGTGCGCTCGGGGAACATAGGGTCCAGATATACCACGTCAGGCGCGGCAAGCTCGCCTTGCTCAATCAACTCGGCCGTCCGGCGAAGACCGGCGATGCTATCCTCGCCGGCATGCAGCCGCATGCGCGTCACGGCATCTGCAAGCGCCGGATCGTCCGCGGCACGGTCCAAGGCATCCTGTAGCAGCGCCGCGATCACGAAGTCCTGCTCATACAGATCGACCGCAAAGCCCGCGGCGGCCAACAGCAGCGAATCCTCGCCAAAACCTGCCGTCGCATCGATTGCCCACGGCCGTTCGACGCCTTTCGTGCGTGCGGCCTTCACCAGAAGCTCCTGTTGCAGACGGCCCTGTTTAAGTCGCGGAAGCATGCGGGCAAAATCGGCGCGAAGCTCCATCGTACCATCGGTGAGCGTGAGGCCCTCGGGCATCCTGGTTAGCTCGAGCCCTGCAGCCCGAGCAACAGAAAAGGGATCGACGACGCCCATGGGCACTCCTTAGCAAACAAAACGAATACATGGGC
>DAWCEJ010000366.1:0-5213 GCA_052274955.1 Collinsella sp. | reverse complement strand
ATCGCCAACGCCATCGGCCGCAACGACCAAAACATGGTCAAGCGCGCCGTCCACACCTCGATCCTTATGGCACTCGTGGGCTTCGTCGTCATCGCACTGGGCGAAATCTTCGCCGAGCCCATGCTCGCCGCGCTCAACGTCCCTGCCGAGACCATGCCGCTCGCATCGCTCTACCTACGCGTCTTTTTGCTGAGCATGCCCTCGATCCTGCTTTACAACTTCGAGGCCGCCATCTTCCGCTCCGTCGGCATCACCCGCATGCCGCTCCAGGCGCTCGCCGTCTCCACCGTCCTCAATATTGGCTTGGACCTTATCTTTGTTCCCGTGCTCCACTGGGGCGTCGCCGGCGTGGCCATCGCCACGGCCATCGCCTATACCACGAGTGCCGTCACGCTCTTTATCCGCCTGCTCAAGACCGACTCCGTCGTCCGCGTTACCCCGCGCGACCTTGCTATCGACCCTGTCGCCCTTAAGCGCATCGTCAAGATCGGCCTGCCCGCCGGTGTCCAGAGCGCCGTCTTTGCCGTCGCCAACATCATTATCCAGTCCGCCATCAACAGCCTGGGCACCGAGGTCATGGCAGCCTCCAGCGCAGCCATGAGCTTGGAGTACGTGTGCTACAACCTACTTAACAGCTTTAGCCAGGCCTGCACCACCTTTGTGGGACAAAACCACGGCGCGCGCCAGATCGACCGCTGCACCAAGACGCTCAAAGTCTGCCTGGTCGAAGGCGGCATTGTCGCGCTTACCACCATCGTCATCATCGTCGGCTTGGGACGCGAGATCCTGTCGCTCTTTAACAGCGATCCCAATATCGTCTCGATTGGCTATATCCGCGTGTGCTCGATCTTCCCCGCGTACGCCTTTAGCATGTTTTACGAAAACATGTCCGGTTACCTGCGCGGCTTTGGTATTTCACTCATGCCTGCCCTCATCACCATGATCTGCGTCTGCGGCATTCGCTTCTACTGGGTGTTCTGCGTCTTCCCCAACTTCCGCACGTTCGCGAACATCATGATGGTCTACCCCATCAGCCTGGGAACCACAGCGTTCTTTATGGTCGTAGCCGTGCTGCTCTGCCATCCCGCGCGCACCTACCGCCTGGCCCAGGCCAAGGCAGAGGCACGCTAGACGAAACCTCAAGCACCGCGCAATCGCTAATTGACGATATGCGAGCTCATGTAATCGATAAAGCGCCTGGTGGCAATGGGCATGGTATCCCAGCTGCGCCAAGCCGCCACCACGTCGCGCGAGGGGGCATGCACAATGGGCCGCACGCGAATATCGGCCCGCATGCCCTCGACGGTACGCCGGTAGAGCATGCTCACGCCCAGGCCCTCCTCCACCATCGCCATAATGGTATAGTCGTCGGTGACCTCGCTCGTCACATGCGGCGACAACCCATGCGCGGCAAACGCGTCGAGCACCAGACTCTGCTCGCCCTCATCCAATAGCACAAACGGTTCAGACGCCAGGTCGGCAAGCGTGACCTTTTCCTTTGACGTCAGCGGATGCGTCGCAGGCAGCAGCGCCACGAGCTCATCGTGATAGACCACGCGCTTTTGGAGCCCGGCGGTAAATCCGCGCGCCGTAAAGCAAAAGTCCACCACGCCGTCGTGCACCCATTGGGCGTTGCGTGTGTAATCGCCCTGCTTAAGGGTAAAACGCACGCCCGGATGCAGCGTTCCAAAGTCGCGGATCACACGCGGCAACACGGTTCGGCTTACGTTGGTAAACGTCGCAATGCGAATATCGGTCGACGAAAGGCCCAGCAGTTCTTGGCGCTTTCCCTCGAGCTCAGCCTCGGCCGTTACGATTTGGCGCAGATACGGCAAGTACTGTTTGCCATCGCGCGTAAGCGAAACGCCCTGCTTGCCGCGCTCGATGAGCGTGGTGCCCAACTCGCGCTCGAGCGCCTTGACCGCCTGGCTCACCGCACTTTGCGTATAGCCCAGCTCATCGGCCGCGCTCTTAAGGCTGCCGCGATCGACCACCATACAAACAATCTGATACCGCGATGCCATCTTGCCTCCACATCGACGCAGCCGTAAAACGTTTTGCCAGTGCTTTTCGCACCTACATTAGCTTTGCTTAATCATACTGAAGGTACATTCGCTTTACTACATCCATATCTGGGAGCAGAATCCTTTTTGCGAAACCGTTCTGTAACAAAAGGAGTCCCATGGATCGCAAAAAAGCAATCGCGCTCTCATTTTCCGTTCCCGTCGCATGGGGCTTTTCGTATCCCCTCATGAAGATCGGCATGGACAGCATGAACGCCACGAGCATCGTCGCGCTTCGCTGCCTCATCGCCTTCGCGGCCTGCCTGCTGCTTTTCCATAAGCGCGCCTTCCGCATTAGCCGCGACCTGATGGTCCGCGCTGCCATTATCGGCGCCATCATGGCAACCGAGCTCACCTGCATGTGCCTGGGCTCCAGCCTCACATCTGCCTCCACCGCCGGCTTTTTGCAGAGCCTGACGGTCGTGATCGTGCCGTTTGCCAACGCCGCCCTGCTACGTCGCGCCCCGGAGCGCAAGGTGCTCGTCGGCACCGCCATCGTCACCTGCGGCATGCTGCTGCTCTCGGGCGCCGACTTTACCAGCCTCAACCCCGGCGCGCTCATTATGCTGCTCTCCGCCTTTGTCTATGCCGGCCATATCATCGTTGCCAAGCGTTTTGTCGAGGAAGTCGACCCCCTGGGCCTGGGCGTTTGGCAGTTGGGCTTTGCCGGTTTGTTCTCGGGCATTGCCGCATGCGCTTTTGGCGGCTTTACGCTCCCCAGCACCCCGAGCGAGGTTGTTGTCGTCGTCGCCCTCGCGCTCATCTGCTCGGCCTACGGCTTCATCACGCAGACGCTCGTGCAGCCCCATGTTCCCGCCGAGACCACAGGCTTTGCCTTCTCGCTGGAGCCGGTTTGCTCCGCCGTGTTCTCGTTCTTCCTGGTTGGCGAGGTCCTGAGCCCCATCGCCTTCTTTGGCGCCGCCCTCATCCTCACCGGCGTCATGGCGGCAACGGTCGAGCTTCCGCGCCTCCATGCCCGCAGCAACGCTCGTATAGCAGGAGCGCCCGAGCGCGCCTCCTAATCCCCGCTCCTCGTGCAGTCGCAGCGCAAAGGCCTCCGGACGCCCTTACAATAGATGCCAGCAAAGCATCTGCCGCAAAGGAGCCCCATGGACACCGCAACTCGCGACCGCAACATAGCAACTTGGTTGGGCGATGCGCCGCAGCCGGTACGTGACACCACGAACCAGCTGCTCGAGCGCATCGCCCTTTTACGTGCCGAGCAGACGATCTACCCGGCACAAGATGACATTCTCAACGCGCTCGCCTACACGCCAGCCGACCAGGTCAAGGTTGTCATCCTGGGGCAAGACCCTTATCACGGGCCCAACCAAGCCATGGGGTTATCGTTCTCGGTTCCCGCGACACAAACCAAGCTGCCGCCGAGCCTGCGCAACATCTATAAGGAACTCAATGCCGATCTGAGCTGCCCCATCCCCGCCACGGGCGACCTAACGCCATGGGCACAGCAGGGCGTCTTGCTCCTCAACACCACGCTCACCGTGCGCGAGCACGCCGCCAACTCGCACGCCAAGCTAGGCTGGGGCGTCCTGACCGACTACGTCATCGAGCACTGCTGCCTACTGCCGCAGCCCGTGGTCTTTTTGGCATGGGGACGCTTTGCCCAGCAGATGGTCGAGGGCAAGCTCGCCGCAACTGGTGCAGGCGAAGCGACCGGCAAGTTCTGTCTGGCGTCCACACACCCCTCGCCGCTTTCGGCCAACCGGGCCACGGCGGAACTCCCTGCTTTTATGGGGTCGCGCCCCTTCTCGGCTGCCAATCGGCTACTCAAACAGCATGGCTCAAGCCCCGTCAACTGGACTTGCCTCGGCTAAAAATCGATACATCAAAAACGCGCCCGACAGCTTTCCATCGGGCGCGTTTCCTATTCGGGCCAAATAAACTGTGTGCGGCCGGCCTCGCCGCCATCGATGAGTAGGCTCTGCCCGGTCATAAACCGATTGGTCACACCCACAAAGTAGATCCACTCGGCTATTTCTTGCGCCGTGGCCCAGCGCTTAAGCGGTGTGAGCTCCATAATCTGGGCCCACAGGTGCTCGTCTTCCATCACGCAACGGTTGAGCGGCGTAATGACGCCACCCGGGTCCACGCTGTTGGCGATGGCCTGCGGCGCCAGACGGTTCGCGAGGTTCTTGGTGTAGGCGATAATGCCGCCCTTGCTGGCCGCGTATGCGGGAAACTCCGATCCCGTGTGCCCGCTCGCCGAGCCCACGTTGACCACAGAGCGAATGGCCGGCGCCGGCTTGGCGGCAAGGCCCTCCCCCACAAAGGCATAGCGCTCGGTCACGTTGATCGTGCCCGTCAGGTTGGCGGCGATGTCGTCGGCCGAGTCCTGCGTGCCGGCGACGTTCACGATCACCTGGGGCTCCAGATCTTCGGGAAATGCGTTCGGCTCGCGGACGTCCACGCTCAGATGGCGGTAGCGCTCATGCTCGATCGTGGCCGGCAGCAGGTCGAAACCCACCACCTCGTGGCCCTCGTCCAAAAAGCGCTGCACGCACGCGGCTCCAATGCCGCCCGAAGCACCCGTGATCAACACCTGCATAATGGCTCCTTAGGCAGTTGCGTGACGCTCAAGATACTCGGCGCCCACGTTCTCGCGCTCCCAGCTGCGCACGACCTTGTAGCCCACGGGGCTCAGGAAGACCTCGCACAGCAGCTCGGCGACAGCGCCGGTCAGCGAGCACATAACGACCTGCACCCAGGTCCAGCCAAAGAACGTGTGGCTTACCACAATGGCAAAGACCAGGTTGTCGATAAACTGGCCAATGCCTGTGGACACATAGGAACGGAAGGCAAAGCTCGCAAAGTTATTCTTTTTGAGCATGCGGCCGAGCGACTGGTTGAGCGTGGAGTTGACCACGGCAGAAGTGAGCATGGCCAGCGACGAACCAAACACCACGTACCAGGTGCCGCCGATTGTGACGTTGAGGGCGGTGTTGACCTCGATCATGCCCGTGTCGTAGTAGGCACCCCACATGCCGGGCGTGAGCGAGCACAGCCAAAAGCACAGGCTCACGGCCAGGTTAACCAGCAGTGCGAGGATAGAGATTTTGATGGATGCCTTGGCGCCAAAGCGCTTGCAGATCATGTCCTGGCACAAAAACGAGACCCAGCTCACCACAAAGC
>DAWCEJ010000365.1:0-16605 GCA_052274955.1 Collinsella sp. | reverse complement strand
CACCAGGAGGGACCGTGGGATTTCGCGACGTTAAGCGTTCTAAGAACGCAAAAGACACGCGTATCATTGCAATCATCAATCAAAAAGGCGGCGTCGGTAAGTCAACGACGGCTGTAAACCTTGCAGCAGCACTGGGTGAGCAGGGTCGTAAGACACTGATTGTCGATTTTGATCCGCAGGGAAACAGCACCAGTGGATTTGGAATTGAAAAAGAAGACCTTGATCACTGCATCTATGATGCATTGTTGAATGATGTGCCGGCAGAATCGCTTGTTCTTGATACAAATTGCAAAAAGGTATTCGTAATTCCAGCTACGATTCAGCTTGCAGGTGCCGAAATTGAGCTCGTAAGCGCAATTGCTCGCGAAACCCGCCTCAAAGATTTGCTTGAGCCGATTCAGGACGAGTTCGATTTTATTTTCATTGACTGTCCTCCTTCGCTCGGCCTGCTTACTATCAATGCCTTGACCGCAGCAGATAGCGTTTTGATTCCAATTCAGTGTGAGTATTACGCACTCGAGGGCGTTACGAAGCTGCTTGAGTCAATGAAGATGGTCAAATCACGTCTGAACAAGGGCTTAGACACCTATGGCGTGCTTATGACCATGTATGACTCACGTACTTCTTTGTCGAATCAGGTTGTTGAGGAAGTTCAATCGTACTTCGGTGATAAGGCGTTTAAGACGCTGATTCCCCGTACGGTTAAAATCTCTGAAGCTCCGTCTTTTGGAGAACCGGTAATTACCTATGCGCCTCAAAATAAGGGTGCAAAAGCGTATATGAACCTTGCAAAAGAGGTGATCAAGCGTGCCTAGTGCAAAGAAACGCGGTGGATTGGGACGCGGACTCAATGCTTTGGTCTCAGAGGCTGAGTATGAGACCGGTGGTTCTGCTGCATCTGCTTCAAATACAGCATCTGAAACAAAACTACCGGTTGAGGATATCGTTCCCAACCCTAATCAACCGCGAATTCACTTTAATGAAACTGAACTTCGCGAGTTGAGCGAGTCAATCCAGGAACATGGCGTTTTGCAGCCGCTTTTGGTTCGCAAGCATGGAAACGGCTATGAGATCATCGCTGGTGAGCGTCGTTACCAGGCGTCAAAGCTTGCTGGTCTTGAGGAGCTGCCTGTCATCATTAAAGATGTTAATGATGAAGAGATGCTGGCTCTTGCTCTTATCGAAAACCTTCAGCGTTCTGATCTGAATCCCGTCGAAGAGGCTAAGGGCTATCGCCAGCTCATTGATGCCAGCGGTATGACCCAGGAGGCATTGTCGAAGGCAGTAAGCAAATCACGCTCTGCAATTACAAATTCGCTGCGCCTTCTCGATCTCCCCGAAGTAGTTCAGCAGATGATTTTTGAGGGTAAACTTACTGCTGGTCACGCACGTGCGATTCTTGCAGTTCCCTATGAGGATGCTCGAATTCGACTTGCAGAGAAGGTTGTTGCGGAGGGCCTTTCTGTAAGAGCGACAGAAAATCTTGCTCCATTGTTTTCTGCCAGAGAGACACCTAAGACGCCGCGGCCTGCAACGCCTCAGTCTTTTAAAAAGGCTGCGCGTGTACTTCGTCAGGTATTTAATACCAACGTGCGTGTGAAGAGCTCACGTGGAAAGAATAAGATTGAGATTGAGTTTAAAGACGAGGAAGAGCTCTCTCGTATTCTTGGTGAAATGATTCAGTTTGATCAAGGAGGCCAAGATGAGGAATAAGATTTTTACTGCGATTGCATTGGCTACGACTGTCGCGGCTGGTGCCTTTGCTGGCTATAAGATCGCGACAGACGATGAACTTCGAGGTCGTTTGCTTCGTGGCGCGCAAGATATCGTTGATACGTCCAAGAAGAAAATGGATGTTATGACAGAAGATGTTGCTATACGCACTGCACAGGTAACGAAAAATCCTAAGATTAATCAAGGTTGGGTTAGCAACCAATGGGAAAATGTAGGCTATTAGGTACCTAACAATTACCTTGCATATTTTGAGGGGCTCTTGTCTGATTCATGAGACGAGGGCTCCTTATTTTGTCAGTAAAAAAATGGGAAAGGTAGCAGCTGGTCCAAAATTGAGGTCAATAAATGAAACGGCCCCGGTTGCATATCCTGCAACCGGGGCCATTCGATGTTTCACATGAAACGTTTTGGAGTGCGACTCCCCTATGCGTTCTTCTGAACTTTGAAGCGCTGTTTCAGCTGTCCGCAAGCGGCGTCAATATCGTTACCACGGGAGTTACGAATCGTGGTCTCGATGCCACGGGACTCAAGACGACGCTGAAGATCCTCAACCTTATGAATCGGCGACGGCTTGAGCGGGCTGCCCTCGATGTCGTTAAGTTGAATCAGGTTAACGTGGCACAGCGTTCCCTCGCAGAAGTCGCAGAGTGCCTGCATCTCGGGATTCGTGTCGTTGACGCCTTCGATCATGGCATACTCATAGGTCGGGCGGCGGCCAGTCTTCTCGGTGTAGAGCTGAAGCGCTTCGTGAAGGCGAAGCAGCGTGTACTTCTTAACACCGGGCATGAGCTTATTGCGCGTCGACTGGATGGCGGAATGCAGGGAAACGGCAAGCGTGAACTGCTCGGGGATATCGGCAAATTTGCGAATACCGGGAATAACGCCGCTGGTAGAGACGGTGAGGTGACGAGCGCCGATACCGATGCCATCGGGGTCGTTGAGGATACGCAGTGCCTTGAGAACCTCGTCGTAGTTGGCAAACGGCTCGCCCTGGCCCATGAAGACAACGCTTGTGGCACGCTCGCCAAAGTCGTTGGATACATGAAGCACCTGGTCGACGATCTCTTGAGCGGTCAGAGAGCGCTTGAGGCCGTTGAGACCGGTAGCGCAAAAGGCGCAGCCCATGCCGCAGCCTGCCTGGGTGGAAACGCAGACGGAAAGCTTGTTGCGACGGGGCATGCCGACAGTCTCGACGGAAATGCCATCGTGGTACTCGAGCAGATACTTGCGCGAGCCATCTTTGGAAACCTGCTTGGTGAGTTCAGTCGGCGTATCAAAGGCAAAAGCCTCTTTAAGCTGCTCACGGAAAGCCTTGGGAAGGTTGGTCATATCGTCAAACGAACAAACGTTCTTCTCAAAGACCCATTCGATGAGCTGCTTCGCGCGGAAGGCGGGCTGGCCAAGTTCGGCCACGAGCTCGCGAATATCGTTTTGGCTCAAGTCGCGAATGTCCTGAGATTTAGTCCTGGGATTCATGGAAGCCTTTCGATTTTGGGGAAACGTAGAGGGTATCGCTACAATATGGTATCAGCTGCAGAAATTATAGAGGAGGAGTCTGCCCATGCCGGGTAAAAGCCTAGAGAACATGCACGTAGCGGTCTTGGCGGGCGGTCATTCCGCCGAGCGCGAGATCTCGCTCGATTCGGGAAAGAACGTTGTGGTGGCACTGAAGGAAGCCGGCTACACCTCGGTGGAGCTGCTTGACACGGCCGCTGATGACTTTATGGTAACCATGGCGACCGGCGGATTCGATGTGGCATTTATCGCCATGCACGGCGCCGGCGGTGAGGATGGCGCCATGCAGGGTGCCATGGAGACCCTGGGTATCCCCTACACGGCCTCGGGCGTACTTGCCAGCGCCTGCGGTGCCGACAAGGAGGTCTCTAAGCTCCTATACGCCAAGGCGGGCATCCCCATTGCTCCTGGCCTTGCGCTCGAGGTGGGCGATGAAGTCGATATCGATCATATCGTCGAGGTTTGTGGCGAGCGCTGCTTTGTGAAGCCGGCCGTCAACGGTTCCAGCTATGGCATTTCCCTGGTCCATGAGCCCTCCGAGCTGCCCGCGGCAATCGCCGAGGCGTTTGAGTACGGCGACAAAGTGCTGGTCGAGAAGTGCATCGAGGGTACCGAGATCACCGTCGGCGTATACGGCGAAGATGACGTACGCGCCCTGCCGATTGTCGAGATTCGTAAGCCCGAGGACTGCGAGTTCTACGATCTGGACGTGAAGTATGTCGACCCTACGGATATCCATCGCATTCCGGCGCAGATTTCACCCGAGAATTACGCTCGCGCTCAGGAACTTGCCTGTGCCGCTCACAAGGCCCTCGGTTGCCTGGGTATCTCGCGCAGCGACTTTATTGTGAGCGAGGACGGCCCCGTTATCCTCGAGACCAATACCATTCCCGGCATGACCGATACGTCGCTGTATCCGGATGAGATCCGCCACACCGACGACATGACGTTCCCGCAGGTCTGTGACAGCCTGATCCGTATGGGCCTTCGTCGAGCGGGCATTGCATGCTAATCGAGGACGCGGTTTCGTCAGGAACGCCGCAGTTTGTCATCGACTCCTATGCCACGCTTGCCGACCGCGCCAAAACGCAGTCTTTCGGCCTTATCGAGGAAGATGTGATTGTCCTCGATACCGAGACCACGGGTCTTTCGGTGCAGGACAACGAGCTGATCGAGATCTCGGCGGCCCGTCTTTCGGGCCGCGAGGTCATCGACCGCTTCGATACCTTCGTGCATCCCAAACAGCTGATTCCCGCCGAGATTACCGAGCTCACGAGCATTACAAATGCCGATGTGGCAGATGCCCCGTTGGCGGTTGAGGCCGTCGCCGCTCTCGCCGATTTTGTCGGTGGCTGCCCGGTGATCGCACACAACGCCACGTTCGACCGCTCGTTTATCGAGTCGGTCAAAGGCGGCGTCAACGTGAGCGATATTTGGATCGATTCGCTGGCGCTGTCGCGCATCGCGCTTCCGCGCCTGGCCTCGCACAAGCTGTCTTTTATGGCCGATCTGTTTGGCTGCGACTCGGTATCACACCGTGCCAATGCCGACGTCGACGCCCTGTGTGGCGTATGGCGCGTGTTGCTCGTGGCGCTCACCGACTTGCCCCAGGGCCTCATGGCGCGCCTAGCCGACATGCATCCGGACGTGCCTTGGTCCTATCGTCCTATCTTCTCATTCTTGGCAGGGCAGAACCCTGGTTCTATCTTCTCTCTCAGCGCCGCTCGTGCTGACGTTCTCAAGGCCGATCGCGCCGACGATCGGGTGGACGCCGATGAGCTGCCGGTTCTCAAGATGCCGAGTCGTGAGGAGATCGAGGCAGACTATGCGCCAGGTGGCCTGGTCAATCGCATGTATCCCACCTACGAGCCGCGTGATGAGCAGATCGCGATGGCACTCGAGGTCCGCGATGCGCTGGTCACGGGCACTCATCGAGTAATTGAGGCAGGCACAGGCGTCGGCAAATCGATGGCCTATCTGGTGCCTTTTGCCGAGGCAGCACGCCGTAACAACATCACGGTAGGTATTGCGACCAAATCGAACAATCTTGCCGACCAGCTCATGTACCATGAGCTGCCAAAACTTGCCGAGCAACTGGACGGTGGTCTGTCATTTTGCGCTCTCAAGGGGTATGACCACTATCCGTGCCTGCGCAAGCTCGAGCGCATGAGCCGCGGCCAGGTCGAGATTACCACCAAGCGCGATCCGGCGGACACGCTCACGGCGGTCGCGGTCATTATGGCGTACGTCTGCCAATCAGCCGATGGCGACCTCGACTCGCTCGGCATTCGGTGGCGCAGCGTCAACCGTCCCGACTTTACGACGGCCTCGCGCGAGTGTGCTCGTCGCCTCTGCCCGTTTTTTCCTGATAAATGTTTGGTCCACGGCGCTCGCCGTCGTGCGGCGCATGCCGATGTGGTGGTCACCAACCATTCCCTGCTGTTCCGCAACGTCGCGGCCGAGGGCAGGATTTTGCCTCCGATTCGTCATTGGGTAATCGACGAGGCCCATTCCATCGAGCGCGAGGCGCGCCGTCAGTGGGCGCGTGTGGTGTCGGCGGACGAATCGCGCGTTCTGTTTGAGCGTCTGGGTGGCTCGAGCACCGGCGCGCTAAGCCAGGTTTCCCGTGATTTGGCAACCTCCGAGGGCTCTACGCTCTATCTGGGCCTTACTGCCAAGGCGACGTCGACGGTTGCGCGCGCGAGCATGGCGATCGCCGGCGTGTTCGATGGCGTTCGCGAGCTCGGCCGCCGTGCGCGTGGGGGTTATGACAATGCCAATCTATGGATTGGCCCCGAGCTGCGCGAATCTGACGACTGGCATGATTTCTTACAGTCGGCCTACACTGGCATCGACGCATTGGAACAAGCTGACAAGAGCGTCGACGCGCTGGTGCAAGCCGTCGCCGCCGACAAGCCAGAGGTTGTTGTCGACCTGGGTGATATCTCGCGCCGCCTGCACGAGCTGGCCGAGAACCTAAAACTCATCATTGATGGTACCGATGAACACTACGTGTATTCGCTGCAGGTCAATCGCAGGCTGCGTGCCGGCGGAGAGTCAATGACCGCAGAGCGCATCGACATTGGCGAGGCCTTGGCAACCGAGTGGCTGCCCGAGGTTCACACGGCTATCTTTGCCTCGGCGACCATGACGGTGTCCAAAAGCTTTGAGCACTTTAACCATGCGGTCGGCCTTGATCGCATCGGTGCTTCAACGTCGTCATCGCTGCACTTGGATTCGAGCTACGACTTCGATTCGAACATGGCTGTAGTCGTTGCGGGCGATATCCCCGATCCGCGCGATCGTGAGAGCTATCTTACGGCGCTCGAGCGCGTACTGGTCGACGCCCATCTTGCCATGGGCGGATCGGTGCTCACGTTGTTCACCAATCGGCGCGACATGGAAGACCTGTACGCCCGCGTTGAGCCCAAGATGGCCCGGGCGGGTCTGGAACTCAACTGCCAGCAGCGCAACTCATCTCCTCGTCGCCTGCGCGACCGGTTTATCAACGAACCGACCTCGTCGCTTTTTGCGCTCAAGGCCTTCTGGGAGGGGTTTGATGCCAGCGGCGAGACGCTGCGCTGCGTCATCATTCCCAAGTTGCCGTTCTCGAGCCCCACGGACCCGCTCTCGTGCGAGCGCAACCTGCGCGAAGACCGCGCATGGGCGCGCTATTCGCTGCCCGAGGCGGTGCTCGAGGTTAAGCAGGCCGCGGGGCGTTTGATTCGCTCGTCGACCGATAGCGGCGTGCTGATCTTGGCGGATCCTCGCCTGGTGACGAAGGGCTATGGCAAGAAGTTCTTAACGTCGCTGCCCACGAGCTCCTACCAGCGCATCGAATCGGCGCAGATCGGGCACTATCTACAGCTGTGGCGTGCACGCCACGAGCGGCGGCGCTAAAGCGGACAGACGAGGGTTTTTGCCATATCGCACAGACGCTTTGACAGGGCGGGGTCATCCAAGATGCGGATGGCTCCGCCCGCTGCGATTATCTGGCTCAGCAGCCAACGCTCGGAGCCGTAATGTACGGTTACCGTTGCCATGTCTGTCCCGCTGCGTTCGATTAGGGTGATGCCGGCCCAGTCCAGATGCTCCGCCATATCGAATGGCATCAAGAGCTTTGCGCTACGCTGCGTCCGGGCAAGGGAATCGTGGAGGGATGCAACGTCCGGTGCGTGAGGCACGACGGAGTCTTCCGTCAAGGCGAGTCCCTCGATTTTATCCATGCGATAGGTGCGCTGCTCATCGACCGCGATGTCCCAGGCAATCAGATATGTTTGGTCGCCGTTTGCTGTAATGCGCAAGGGGTCGACCAGACGCTCGCGTGGCCGCGCATCGTCCATCGAGCGATACGAGATACGACAGCGAACGCCGTCCTGAATGGCGCAGCTCAGCTGCTGCCAGTGCGACCCGTGGTTGACGGTGTCAAAGACGTGCTGGTTATAGCCGAGCTCTTCGGGTAGAAGAGCATGTCGAATTCGAGCCGCCGCCTGGGACTCGATCCCCAACGATTCAAGTTCGTGGTTGAGCACAGCGCCCTCGGCGGCACTCAGGCGCAGCGGTAGTACACGCCCGGCGTCACCGGTGAGGACCACGCGCTCGCCGTGGCATTCGCAGATGATACGCGCACCCGATTCTCGGTCCGCGAGCGTCGAGACGATCTCGAGAATCTCGTCGAGCGACGCCCCCGTGATGTCAAAGCGACTGCAAATCTCGGTTCGTGTCATGCCGCTCTCGCCGGCGGCGTAGAGGGCCTCCATGATGTCGATGGCGCGCGAGAGCCTCTGCTCGCTGGTGAGTTTACGCACGGGCATGCTCGTGCACCGTCCTTTCAATGAGGTGGTTCCACGCCTGCTTGAGCGATTTGGGGGCCATGGGCCTCATGCCGTCCATGGCGTGGGCCATGCAAAATGAGGCGGCGGCTTCAAGATCGCGCACGTCAACGGTCCAAGTCCATCCCGAATCGGTGTGTGCGAGCTCACCTCGCCCGCGCGTGAGGCCGTTGATCATATCGATCTGCGTCTGCGGGGCGAACGAGAACGTAGCCGCAACGGGCGGGCGGTCGGCAAAATCGAATTCAAAGAACAGGTAGTCGTTGAGATTGAAGTCTGCAGGGATGGCGTAGGCCTTCGAAGGACGCCAAGCGCGAACGATACGGTCGCAGCGGAATGTCCTGATGTCGTCGGTGGCATTGTCGAGGCCGCAGAAGTACGCAACGCCCTCGCGCTCGAACATGCCGTAGACGCAGACGGTACGCTCTTTCTGCTCACCGCGTCCGTTCTGATATAAAAATCGCAGCGCGCATCGCTCGGCAAAGGCGCTCCATACCGCATCGACGGTGGGAGAGCGGCGGATCGGTGCTTCGTCCGCCGTCGTCCTGCCGGTGAGGTAGGCAATCTTGGAACGAATATCGGCAAGCGGCGCGGCAAAAGTGGATGAGCCGGCCGCTATTGTCTGGTCGATAGCGTTGAGCAGGATATCGGCGTCGTCTGCGGTGATGAGGCCGCCTGCCGCAAACGTGTGCTCGCGGTCGATTGTCCATGAGCTTTCCTCGGTCTCCTGCGCGCCGGCGGGGCGAACCTCCTTGATTAAGATGCCGCGTTCGAGCAGTTTGTCACGATCGCGCCGAAACTTGCGCTTATCCGAGTCGATATTGCCCGAGCCATATCCCAGGTCAGAATCCAAGACGATCTGCTCGGTCGTCAGCGGTTCGGGGGAGCTGTTGAGCACAAAGAAAAGATTGAGGATGCGCTGAGCCGTTTTATCGAAACTGGGCTCCGAATTCCCCTTTTTAATTGTCGCGGTCGCGTCGCTTGCCGTCATAGAGTCCTCGCATGAGAAGGTGGTTTGCTGCCATGATTTTAGTCCGATATGGAGATTAGGCTATATCCTTGTCCGCTCGGGGCGTTAAGATGGCCCGAATTCGGTCGTTTGCGCTCGCTCGGGGTATACTTTCGACTATATACGGTTCTAATGTGCATGCATTGGGCCTATTTGTCGGATTATGGATGTGGAGCGCACATGGCGAACACCCAGAACTATATTAACCACCTGCTGCAGAACACCGGCATCACGCCGGCATGCAGCGAAGAAGAGCGCTTGGCTGCCGAGGATATCGCTCAGATCTTCCGCAACCACGGCTTTGATCCCGAGGTTCAGGAGTTCAATGCCCCGGCGCCCAGCAGGTTGGCATTTGCCGTTACCGGTATTCTTGCGTTTGCCGGCGCCCTGCTGATGGGCATCGGCGGCGGCATCGGCTTGGTCGGCACCTTGCTGGCCATTGTCGGTGCCGTTCTTTACGTGCTCGAGCGCACGGGCCACCCCGTGGTTTCGCGCCTGGGCAAGACGGGCGTGAGCCAAAATGTCATCGCCTACCACAAGGCCTCGGGCCCGCTCGCGTCTCCGCGCAACCGCCCGGTGGTCGTTGTCGCACACTACGACTCTCCCCGTGCTGAGCTGCTCGCCCGCGAGCCCTATGCTTCGTATCGTGCGCTCATCGCCAAGCTGTTGCCCGTTGCCACGGTTGCCCCTGCTGCCGTTGCCATCTTGCGTATCCTGCCGCTCCCCGGCGCGCTCAAGGTTTTGCTGTGGATTGTCGCGATCCTCGCTTCCCTCGTTGCGCTCGCCAACGCGGCAAACATCATTTCTAACCGTTTTGTGCTTCCCTATACGTCCGGCGCAGTGTGCAACAAGTCTTCTGTCGCCGCTATGCTCGGCGTTATGGACAACGTTGCTCCCTTCCAGGGCGAAAACGAGTTTCCCGACGATGTTCCGTTCGATACCTATTTTGGGGAGCAGAAGCGTCGTGCCGAGGAGATGGCGCGCGCAGCAGCGGAGTATGCCGCGGCCCAACAGCAAAACGACTACGGCAACACCATCGAGTATGAAGAGCCTACCTACGCCGAGGACGAGTTCGGTCAGCCGATTGCTCCCGACGCTCAGACCGAGCCCGAACAGGGCGAGGCTTTCGACGAGCAGATCGAGGGCTTTGAGGGTGCGTCTGCCGACGAGACGCTGATTGGCGCCATCGTGCCCGAGGATCAGAATCAGGCTGTCCAGGCCGAAGAGTTCAATGACGAGGTTCCCACTGCCGAGCCGGCGGAGGAGCCTGTCGCGGCCGAGCCCGAGCCCAGGCTCTATCGCAATGCCGCCGGCAACATCCGCTTTGGTTCGGATGCCATCCGTGCGCTCGGAATGCTTCCCGAGTCCTGCACGCTCGATTACGAGGAAGGCGAGGAGCCGACGTTTGAGCCCGAGCCTGCCCCCGTCGTGACTGCATCTGCCCCCGTTGTCGCCGTGGATGATGAGTCTGCCGCGGTTGCCGCTGCCGTTGCCGAGCCCGAGGCGGTGTCCGCGATCGATCCCGCGGCAGGACTGGACATTTTGGCTCCCGCCGCGCCGGCGCAAGACGTTACGGACGAGCCTGACGACGATTACGCTGAACAGCCGAGGCGCGTGTCTTACGAGAGCGATACTGATTTCTCGGCCGAGATTCCCGCGGCAACGCCCCATGCCGATATTGCATCCGCGTTCTCTTCGATTGGCGCCAGCGCTTCCAACTTCTTTAAGGGTGCGCTTGCAAAGGGCAGGAAATTTGTCGACGATTTCGAGGGGAAGCGCGCTGCCGCACGCGAGGCTGCCGAGCAGGAGGCTATCGCTCAGCAGCAGGCAGCCGAGGCGGCACGTGAGCGCGCGGCGCAAGAGTTCGAGCAGAACGAGGCTATGCAGTCCGTGCCTGTCGACGCCGCCGAAGCTACAACGTCCTTTGAGGCTCAGCAGCACGTCGATAGCACCATGTCGTTTGATGCCGCGCAGTTCGATTCCACGATAACGTTTGAAAAGCAAGGCACCGCGATTGCCGAGCCCCTTCCTGTTTCCGATGAGCAGGGCGACGCGGCAGACGATGACGAGCCTATTGATGCTGCCGAAATCCAAGATGTCGCCGGGCACGAGCCCGTCGAGGTCAGCTGTGACGAAGAACAATACGCGGCAGCCGATCAAGGTGATTCGACCGAGGTCGAGCAGGAGGAAGTGCCTGCGGTTTCCGAGGCTCCCGAGACAGATGAGTCGAGGCCTTACTCCACGCAGATTTTCACCATGCCGACCCCGAGTGGTTCCGGTGCCACGGTTGCCGATGTTGCTCCCACCCAGGACGAAACGGTCGATTCCCTTATGGCCCAGATTTCCTCCCAGGCATCACCGCGTCCGCAGGTGAATGTTCCCGATCCGGCGTCGGCTCCGTCGCCTGCACCTTCCTCGTCTCCGCTGGCTTCGGTCCCCGATCCGTCGCTGCCGTCGATGAAGCAGGCAAACGTTGCGTCTCGCACGTCGCTGTTCGACCTTCCCGACCCCTCCGCACAGGTCAACGACCCCTTTGCTACCGCTCAGGGTCCCGAACCAACATCGGCACCCGTTGCGCCTCCTAGGCCCGTTGCGTCGGGCGCTCAGCCGATCGAGACCATTTCGGCTCCCGCCCCGGCGGCGCCCAAGTCTCGCAAGCGCGGCCTGGGCGGCCTGTTCGGTCGTAAAAAGAAAAACGAACAGGACAGCATGAGTGATTGGCTGGGCGTCGAAGACGATTACGATGCCAAGAAGTCCGGTCGCGGCATCGGTTCGTGGGATAATTTCGAGGACGATAACGATGGCTGGAAGGGCGGCGCTACGTCTTCCGACGGCGCTTCTTCCGAAGATATGCTCTCGGCTGTCGCCTCTATGGGCGACGATGAGCTGCTCGGTCACGATATCTGGTTTGTGGCAACGGGCGCCTCGGATTGTGATGGCGCCGGTATGAAGGCCTTCTTGGCTTCGCATCGCGATAAGCTCCGCGGCGTCTTCTTCATCAATCTTGAATCCGTCGGCGCCGGTAGGCTTTCGGTGGTGACGGTTGAGGGCGAACAGCAGCTGTTCAAGGGCGATCGCCGCATCATGAACCTGGTCAGCAAGGTGTGCAAGTCGTTCCATGTCGATTGTGGCGCGCTCGAGATGCCCTATGCCAAGACCGATGCCTACGCCGCGCTCGAGGCGAGCCGCCGAGCCCTCACCATCGCCGGCGTGGACGGCACGCGTCTGGCTTGCGCTCGTACCGAGGACGACCTGCCCCACAATGTCAACCCGACGAACATTGCCACGGTATCCGAGGTCGTGACCGAGGTTATCCGCCGTTCGTAGACGGAGCTCTAAGGAGTCAACGTGTTTTCGTATATTAAGCGCCATTGGCCTGTCTACGTGATTTTGACCTTGATTGCCATTGCGTTAGGGTTTGGAGCTGCCTACATCGTGGGCGCGAAGGGCTCGACCCCCGCCTCCGCAATCAGCGAAGAGGTGGAGCAAGAACAGAGCACGGGTGCCGATGGGATTCCTGAGTCCGAGCAAGCAATCGTTGATGGTGGATCTTCGTCTGCAGAGTAGATGCGGCGATTTAAATGATTGAAAGCGGGCGAGCCGGGGGACTGGCTCGCCCGCTTTTTCATCGCGCTAGCGCTTCTTTGGGATTGACCTAAGGCGAGCGAACCATAGGGCTGCGGCACCCGAGGTCAGGAGCGCGGTGATGCAAGCGGCGATGGGAGCTGATCCTGTTGCCGGTAGGTCCTGCGGTAGGGTACAGCGTTGAATGACACTGTCCTCGTCATGTGACTCAAGTTTATCGCCGCCGCCGTTGCGGCAAAGATCGACGCGTGCGCTGTTGGTGAGTGCAGTTTGGGGTGTGTAAGCCGACGTTGCCTGCATGTGCACGACTGCGCCCCGAGCATCTGTGCCAAGGATTGCTTTGGCATCGTCAAGGTCGTCGTGCTCATCTTTGAGATCATCACGGGTCCAAGAATCCGTATCGCTTCGAGTCGTAAAGTCGGCGGCTACCGCACCGTATTCAATGCGAATGCCCGTCACGACGGTATTGGATGCAAGGTCGAGTTCTTTCGCCTCGAGTGTGGCGGATTCCGTGGTCGAGACATCCGCCTTCCAGAGGTGCCAGCCGTCGTAATCGACGAGGCGGCAATCTTCACCCAGACTCTCTTTTACTTCGTCGGACTCAAGCCAAGGATTTTCGTGCCCATCGTCAAGCGTCGCGTTTGCCGGCTCATCGACGTCTGTCGAGTCCAACGGCGTCGTGCGATACCACACGTTGCACAGACCGTTGAGGTCGCCGATGGCGACGGGGGTTTCGATTGAGACGAATCTCGCCGTGCCGTCTTTGGCGCACTCAAGATCATCGGTAATCGTAAACTCATCAACCCAAGTAGCGGAATCGTTTCGAGCATCGATGGTATAGGAGAAAAGCCCATCCGTATTGGTTTGCATCGCGGCGCGGTTTTTTCCATCGCCGTTAGCCAACAGACCCTTCCCGATAGGTTGGACAAGTTCCTGACGCTTGTCGACCTGTCCTTTGATCTCGATGGGCGCATCCTTCATCGCGACGGATTGGACTTCTCCCGTATCCTTTATTTCAAACGTTATCTCCTCGGCAAGGTCATAGGTCCGCGGAGACATCGTTTCGCGCAACGAGTAGGTGCCGGGTGCAAGATGTTCGATGCGGTGCGGCTTGTCGGATGAGGTCCAGGAGTCTATTTCGGTTTTATCGGGACCATATAAGGTGAGCTGTGCGCCTTTCACTTCCTGCTCTCCGCTTGCATCGACCTTGGAGATATCAACCTTGGTGTAATCGTCGGATACGTTAAGCCGTGCTTCCACAACGGGTGTTTTCTGGTCGGCATAGGTAAGGTCGACGATATGATGCGTCCGGTCGAGCAAGAAGCCGGTCGGCGCTTGAGTCTCGACAACCTCGTAGCGTGCGGTGCCAGATCCCAGCGGGAGGTCGTCCGCGCGTGCTTCTCCAGTTTCATCCGTCGTGACGGTAGCGACAGCCTCGCCGTCGAGCGCGGCAATGCTACCGTCGGGGCGCACGATATCACCTGAGGCACGGATCTCAAAGATGGCGCCCGCGAGGCTGCTGCCGTCTACGGCATCGGTTTTAACGATCCTGATGTTTCCGGTCGCGGCGTGGTCATAATACGAGACGATTGCAACGGACGTTAGGTTTATATCGGCGGGTATGTTTACCTCGATCTCTCCGCCGACAAGATAGGGCTCTTTGGCCGAGGTTTCGCGTACATAATAGGTGCCCGGCACGAGCGATTCGGGCAGTGTGACGGTGCCGGTCGCGTCAGTCGTAAAGGTGTCCATTACGTTATATGCTGGATACCAGCATGTTTGTGAGACAGGTTTGTGATTGCTGTCGAGGAGTTGGAAGGTGAATCCGGCTAGGGGAACAGAAGCGCCTGTTTGGGCATCGCGTTTTACAATCTGGAGATGCGTCGACAGAGCGTGGTTGTCCACGATATATTGAAGCTCGGCGCCGTCGGAAATCTGATTGGCCTCGACGGTCCATTCCCCCGCACGTTTAAAACCCTCGGGGACGGTTTCCGGAACCTCACGAACCGTGTAGCCGGCGCGGTCGTATGGGACGGCTCCGTGGACACCGGCTGGTCGCTTGCCTGTGCCGAACCATGCTTCGGGCTGGTCTTTGGTGGAGGCAAAGCCATAGATGTTTGTAGTCAGTGTGCCAACAACCTGCTGAGAGCTGTTACTGACAACCTCAAAGACAACATCTCCTGCCGGCTGCTCCAGGCCGGATTGATCGCTATTGCCGTAGTCCTTGAATTTGGAAATCTCAAGGTCAAACGCAATGGGGATATCGGAAACGCGAGATTCGATTTCGACCACGCCTGAATCGCCGAGTTGGTCGGCTCCAACGGTGTAAGACCAACTGTCACCGGAGGGCAAATAGCCCTCGGGCGCCTTCGATTCATAGATGGTAAAGGTTCCCAGGGGGACATCGGTGAGGGTAGCTCGACCGCTTTCATCGGTCCTGAGAGTTTGTGTCCATCCAGGGGTTGATTGCGATACGCACACGAATTCTGCTCCTGCGAGCGAAGCCCCAACTTGGGGGCCTGCATTCGTTGCGGCGTCGAGCTTTACAATGCGCAAGGTAATGGTGCCGGGTTGTTCATCAATGGTGACGTATCCGCCGTTATCCGTCGTGGTAAAGGCAATGCGATCGTGCAGGGGGATATAACCAGCTGGCGCTGTTGTCTCAACTAGGTAGTATGTCGTGTTGGGTAGGAGTGTTGCCTGCGCTCGACCGTTGCTGTCCATCTGGACGGTGCCGACACGCGCGCCGCTGGCGCTCTCAAAAACATCGAATGTTGCCCCGTCAAACTGATAAGTATTGTTTCCGCTGGTAATGGCAGCGTTTGCAGACTGCTTTTGGAAGGAAACAGAGACTGCCGGCAGTACATAGAGCATGTCTTGACGTTTGCTGCCGCCCGATACGGTTCCTATATAGCGCCGCGCGCGGTGCGGAGCGGCTTTGATGCTTCCTGATTTTGCGCTGTCGTGGAGCCACCGCGCAGCCGCCACGACTTCATTGTCGGCGGTAAAGTGCCCGCTCTTGGTTTTGCCCTGAGCGGTTGTGTAGGAGTAGGTGCCGTCGACATGGGTAGTGCCGTTGAGCATCCATACGGCAAGCTGGGTGGCGGCGCGGGCGCGATCGGGTGAAAGATGGTAACCGCCAAACGACGTGGCGGTAGGATATCCGTGACAAACGATTGCCGCGAACTCGTCGTCGAGCCACACCCAGCCTTGATCAAAGTTGAGCCATGGGCCGCCCGGCTTGGTGGGGCCGGGACGCTCCTGGTTCATGCAGTAGGCAATCGAGGCGTCTTGAGCTTCATACTTGCCGATGAAGAAGGGCCCACAATCATCGCTAATAGTGCGGAAGCCGAGCTGGTCGTAGCCATCGACGGCAAATGCGGCTCCCGGTGCCAGGCAGCCGAACAGCAGGAAGAGGAGCAGGAGCAGCGGACCTGTTGCGATTGCGCTGTGGACAGAGTGCGTGGGTGCGTTGGACATGGCTGCTCCTTATCCCTCGTGCGCCGCATGGGGAGGTTGCGACGCGTGGGATGAGGCTACCCCCGAGGTTCATGCGGGTAAGTACCGGAGCCTGACCAAAAGCTTGCCCAATTCCTGACAAATTGAGCTCGAATACAACAATCAGGCAAAAGCGCAGGTAGAAGATAAGGAGAACAGGAGGCCAAAGGTCCTCGTCTCCACAATTGATGCGATTTTCAAACGAATCTCCACAGCTAAAACAAGCATCGCCACCCTTGTATCGAACAAGACAACCGCGTTATACTAGCCAACACACAAGCGGGCATCGCCAAGTGGTAAGGCATCAGCTTCCCAAGCTGACACTCGCGGGTTCGAGTAACGTTGCCCGCTCCAGCTAGAAGCACAAGCCCGGCAACATCACGGTGCCGTGCTTTTTACAAATCAGCGCCGGGACTCGCACCCGCAAGGGTG
>DAWCEJ010000364.1:0-10477 GCA_052274955.1 Collinsella sp. | reverse complement strand
CTCTACATCAATGCCCACGGCACCTCGACCAAGCTTAATGATTCGTCCGAGACGGCGGGCATTAAGCGGGCGCTCGGCGAGGACGCGGCACGCGCCGCGCACGTCTCGTCGACCAAGTCGATGACCGGGCACATGATCGGTGCCACGGGTGCCATCGAGGTCATGGCCTGTGCCATGGCGCTCGAGCAGGGCGTGGTGCCCCCGACCATTAACTACCACACGCCCGATCCCGCCTGCGATCTTGATTACACGCCTAATCGAGCGGTTCGCGCCGACCTTACCTGGGCGCTTTCGACCAACCTGGGCTTTGGCGGGCACAACGCCGCCATCGCGCTGCGTAGATATACGAGGAGCTAGAGCATGGATTCCAAAAGACTTGCCGAGATAGCCGATGTGATGGAGGACCGCGGCCTCACGCGCGTACGCGTTGAGGAGCCCGATGGCACCGCGGTCGAACTCGAGCGCGCGAGTGTGGCGCAGCCGGTTGCCGTGCCCATGCCTATGCCGAGCGCCATGGCCGCTCAAGTTGCAGCTCCCACAGTCGCGCCTGCCGCACCGGAACCCGCCACGCAGACACCTGCCGCCGCGCCGGAGCCCAAGGGCACCGAGGTGACTGCTCCCATGGTGGGCGTCTTCTATGCTGCCCCTGCGCCGGGCGACGAGCCATTTGTGCGCGTGGGCTCCAAGGTCAAGGCCGGCGAGACCCTCTGCATCATCGAGGCCATGAAGGTTCTCAACGAGGTGACGGCCGAGGCAGACGGTGAGGTGCTCGAGATCTGCGTGGCCGACGGCGACCTCGTGGAGTTTGGCAGCTGCCTCATGAGGATCGGATAGGTGATATCCATGAACAAAGAAGAGCTCAAGAAGCTGTTACCGCATCGCGAGCCGATGCTTTTGCTCGACGAAGCCGAGCTGGTGGGCGACGAGGCCCACGGCAAGATCACGATTACAGGCGACGAGTACTTTTTGCAGGGACATTTTCCGGGAAACCCGGTCGTTCCCGGCGTGATTCAGTGCGAGATGCTCGCCCAGAACTGCTGCGTGCTGCTGATGGGCGATGAGGAGGCGCGCGGCGCGACGCCGTTCTACACGAGTCTGGACAAGGTGCGCTTTAAGCGTCCGGTGCGCCCGGGCGACACGGTGGATCTAGTGTGCTCCATCACGCGTGCGCGCGGGCCGTTCCGCTTTGCGACGGGTACTGCGAGCGTCAACGGTGAGGTTTGCTGCCGCGCCGATATGTCTTTTGCACTCATGCACGAAAGTTAAGGAAGGCTCCATGTTCGACAAAGTGCTCATCGCCAACCGCGGCGAAGTCGCGGTCCGTGTTATCCGCGCGTGCCGCGATATGGGCATCAAGACCGTCGCCGTTTATTCCACGGCCGATGCGGACGCGCTACACGTGCAGCTTGCCGACGAGGCGTATTGCATCGGCGGCCCGCGTCTTGCCGAGAGCTACCTCAACGACGATGCCGTGCTCACCTGTGCCGTAAAGTCGGGAGCTAAGGCAATTCATCCCGGCTATGGCTTCTTTTCCGAGAAGGCGAGCTTCGTGCGCGACTGCGACAAGTTCGGTCTGGCGTTTGTCGGTCCTTCGGCCGAGGTGATCGACAGCATGGGCGACAAGGACGCCGCACGCCGAACGGCCGCTGCTGCGGGCGTGCCCATCGTGCCGGGCTGCGATTTGCTCAAAAGCCCCGAGGAAGCAACGGCCGAGGCCGAGCGCATCGGCTGCCCCGTGCTTATTAAGGCGCGCGCGGGCGGCGGCGGTCGCGGTATTCGCAAGGTCGAGCGCGTGGAAGATGCGGCAAAGGCGTTCATCGAGGCGCGTGCCGAGGGTGAGGCCGTTTTTGGCGACGGCGAGTGCTACATGGAGAAGTTCGTTGCGCCGGCGCATCACGTTGAGGTACAGATTATGGCCGATAAGCAGGGCCATGTGTTTTCGCTCGGCGAGCGCGAGTGCTCGGTGCAGCGCCGCAACCAAAAGCTGATCGAGGAGAGCCCCGCGCCGTGCCTCGACGGACGCGATGATATTCGCGCGCGCATGCACAAGGCCGCGCGCGACCTGGCTCGTGCCGTTGGCTATGAGGGCGCTGGCACCATCGAGTTTTTGTACTCAGATGACGGCAATTTCTACTTTATGGAAATGAACACGCGCTTGCAGGTGGAGCATCCGGTTACGGAGTTTGTGACCGATACCGACCTGGTCAAGTGGCAGCTGCGCGTGGCTGCCGGCCAGCCTCTGCCCTTTGAGCAGGAGGACGTACCGGCCCGCAACCACGCCATGGAGTGCCGCATCAATGCCGAAACGCCGGACTTTCTACCGTCATGTGGAACGGTCACCGCGTTGCGTGTGCCGGGTGGTCCGCGCGTGCGCTGGGATTCCGCCATGTTTACCGGAGCGAAAGTTCCGCCGTACTACGACTCCATGCTCGGCAAGCTCATCGTGTGCGCGCCCACGCGTGACGGTGCCATTCGCAAGATGCGCTCGGCCCTGGGCGAGCTCGTGATTGAGGGCGTGAGCGAAAATAGCGAGCTTCAGCTCGACGTGCTGGCAAACGACGAGTTTTTGTCGGGCATGTATCACACCGATCTGATGGGGCATCTCTATGCTGATGAATAGAAAAGCGAAGACGGTCAATGTCCTTGAGGGGCCGATAACCGAGTCGTGCGCCGAGTTCCCCGCGCGCCACGTGTTTGTCAAATGCCCGGAGTGCCGCCGTGTGATCGATGAGGCGCGCCTGCACGACAACCTCGAGGTCTGCCCTCGTTGCGGCAAACACTTTCGCGTGAGCGGTCGCGCGCGCATGCGCATGACGGTCGACGCGGGTACCTTTGAGGAATGGGATGCCAATCTGGCGTCGAAGGACTTCCTCTCGTTTCCCGGTTATGCCGACAAGCTTAAGAGCGTGAGCGAGCGTTCGGGCGAGCGCGATGCCGTTGTGTGCGGCAGGGGCAAAATCTGCGGCTGCGATACCGCGCTCTTCTTTATGGATGCCAACTTTATGATGGGCTCAATGGGCTCCGTGGTGGGCGAGAAGATCTGTCGTGTCTTTGAGCGCGCGGCCGAGTTGGGGCTGCCGGTCGTTGGCTTTACCGTATCGGGCGGCGCCCGCATGCAGGAGGGCGTGACCTCGCTCATGCAGATGGCCAAGATTTCTGCGGCGGTTAGGCGCCACAGCGAGGCGGGCGGCCTGTATATCACGGTGCTCACCGACCCCACGACCGGCGGCGTAACCGCGAGCTTTGCCATGGAGGGCGACATTATCCTGGCCGAGCCCGATGCCCTGACGGCATTTGCCGGCCCGCGCGTGATCGAGCAGAACATGCACAAGCGCCTGCCCAAGGGATTTCAGCGCTCCGAGTTTTTGCTGGAGCACGGCTTTTGCGATGCCGTTGTTCTGCGTGGCGAGATTGCGCTCACGGTAGGCGAGCTGCTGGCGCTGCACGAAGGGCGCGCGCCCGGCCTAGGGGCTCCGCATGAGATCGTGCATATGGGTCGTCGCGGCAAAAAGCTGGGACACTTGTTTAAGCGCTCGGCGGCACCAAAAACCGCGCTCGAGATTGTCAAGCAGACCCGCTCGGCAGATCGCGCCACGGCAGGCGAGATGATCTCGCTGGGCCTGGATGGATTTGTGGAGCTGCACGGCGACCGTTACTTTGGTGACGACGCCGCCGTGGTGGGTGGCATTGGCTGGAAAGACGGACGTCCCGTGACGGTTATCGCTATCGAGCGCGGCACCACGACCAAAGAGCGCATGCGCCGCAACTTTGGCATGGCGCATCCCGAGGGCTACCGCAAAGCGCGTCGCCTTATTCGCCAGGCCGAAAAGTTTGGTCGACCGGTTCTGTGCCTGGTCGATACTTCGGGCGCGTTTTGCGGCATCGGTGCCGAGGAGCGCGGCCAGGGCGAGGCGATTGCCCAGAATCTCATGGAGATGAGCGGCCTTAAGACGCCGATTGTCTCGGTTGTGACAGGCGAGGGTGGCTCTGGTGGCGCGCTGGCGCTGTCCGTGGCCGACCGCATCCTGATGCTCTCGAGCTCGGCCTATTCGGTCGTGAGCCCCGAGGCCTGTGCGTCGATCCTGTGGAAGGATACCGAGCGCGCGAATGAGGCCGCCGAGGCGCTTAAGCTCACGGCCCCCGATCTGTTGGCGCTCGGCATTATCGATGGCATTGTTGACGATAGGGGCCTGTCGCATGAGGAGATCGCCGGTGCCGTCATGTCCTCGGCATTTGATGCCTTCGATACGCTTGGGCAGCTCGACGACGCGACCCTCACAAACCTCCGCTACGAAAAGTACCGCGCAATCGGTCAGTACCGCACGATGTGACAAAGGGACGGCCCGCATGTCACATTGGGAAAGGCGTTCCATGTCACAAGTTTCTAACACCTCGTTTACAACGACGGTTTCATCAAACGCCATGGCCGTGGTGGACTATCTGTCCAAAAGCATGATGTCGGCGCTGCCGTTTATTGTTTGCGCGGCGTTGTTCCGCACCGCCGCCGTCATTATGGGCGAAGGCATGCTGGGCCTGTGGTCTGCCGATTCCGAAATCTATCGCCTGTTCTACAGTTGGCTCTATAACGCCGGCTACTACTTTTTGCCCATTTATCTTGGTTGGGCGGCCGCCCGCCAGCTCGGTTGCTCGGAGCAGCTGGGCATGATGCTGGGCGGCGTATTGATTGCGCCCGATCTGCTTAAGCTCGTCGATGCCGCATCGACGACGGGGGCAGCGATGACTTTCGTGTATGGTCTGCTTCCCGCGCCGGTCAACGATTACACGACGACTGTTATTCCGGTTCTCATCTCGGTGCCCGTGCTATGGCAGGTGGAGCGTTTCTTTAAGCGCACTATCCCTCAGGCTGTGGCGTTTTCGTTTGTTCCGTTTGCAACCATGCTCGTTATGGTTCCGGTGTCGCTGTGTGTTACGGCGCCGGCAGCAGCTATCTGGGCATGCTGTTGGGACAGCTTATGTTTATGCTTGGCAATTCCGGTGACATCGTGTCGCGGCTCACGCTTATGGGGCTTGCCGCGGGTTGGGAGTTTCTTAAGATCGCGGGTGTCAGCAACGTTGTCCTATCGCTCGCCTATGCGCAGTTTATGAGTGTGGGAACGGATTCGTGCATCCTGATCGCCGCGACGATGGCAACGTTCGCCGTTTGGGGTATGCCCTTTGGCGCGTCGCTCCGCGTTGCGGATAAGGACGAGAAGGCGCTCATGCTGGGCTATTCAATCTCGGGTATTCTTGGCGGCGTAAGCGAGCCAGCGCTGTACGGATGCGGCTTTAAAGATGGCAGGTGTCTGACGTGCATGGCCGTTGGCGGCGCCGTCGGAGGCCTTGTTGCGGCCGTAGGCCACGTTACGGCTTATACCATCGGTATGACGAATGTTCTTATGGTCATTGGCTTTGCCACGGGCGGCATCTCGAATCTGCTGTGGTGCTGCGCTGCCGGCGGCGCAGCATTTGCGGTGTCTGCGGCGCTGAGCTGCTGTTTTGGCGTGGTGCCGACAAAGATGCAGGCGGCAGAAGACGCAGCTGATTCGCTCGAAACAGTGGCGAGCGCTGCTGAAGCAAGCGCATAAATCTGTGCGACAAAAGGACGATTCCTTTGTCATATTCCAAGGCTGCGGCCCGTGTGGGCTGCGGCCTTTTTGTATCTGGAGGACAAAGTGGCTACACTACAATCCGTTTGAGCAATAGATATATAGGTAGTACCGTGGGGACTGATGAGGATGGTCGAGTGGATTGTTCGTCGTGCGCAGGGCGACCGTGCGCGCGTGGGAACGTTGACGGGCATAGTGTGTATTCTCGCCAATGTTGCGCTTTGCGCTGCGAAGGGTGCAATTGGCGTGCTGTCGGGATCGGTTTCGATTGTGGCGGACGCCATGAACAACCTGTCCGATGCCAGCTCGAACATCGTGAGCGTGCTTGGCTTTAAGCTGGCGGGCAAGCCGGCCGACCCCGAGCATCCTTACGGACATGGCCGCTACGAGTATCTCTCGGGTCTGGTTGTGGCGGCGCTCGTGCTGCTTATTGGCATCGAACTGGTGAAGTCCTCGGTGGAGCGTATCGTCAACCCGGAGCCTGTCGAGTTCTCGCTTGCCCTGGTGGCAGTCCTGGCACTTTCGATGGTTGTAAAGCTGTGGATGGCGGCCCTCAACCGAAAGCTCGGTGACCGCATTGAGTCCGAGACGTTGCATGCGACCGCTCAGGATTCCAAAAACGATGTCCTAGCCACGGGCGCCGTGCTGGCGTGCGCGATTGTTTCCCAGGTGACGCATATCAATCTTGACGCATGGGTCGGCCTTGCCGTTGGCGCCTATATCGGCTGGAGCGGCTTTGAACTCATCCAGGATACGGTGAGCCCGCTTTTGGGCCAGGCGCCCGATCCCAAGCTGGTCAAACATATCCGAGACAAGATCATGAGCTACCCCGGCGTTTTGGGCGTTCACGATTTGATGGTTCACGACTACGGCCCAGGCAGAAAGTTCGCAAGTGCCCACGCCGAGATGGCGGCTGAGGCCAGCCCGCTGGAAAGTCACGACACGCTCGACAACATTGAACAGGCATTTAGGAACGAAGACGGCATGATTGTCACGCTCCATTACGACCCCATCGTGACCGACGATCCAAAGGTGGCGAGCATGCGTTTGCGCATCAACGCTATGGCTCAAGAGATTGATAGCCGCCTCTCGATCCACGACCTACGCTGTGTTCCGGGCCCCACGCACACCAACGTGATCTTTGACTGCGTGCGTCCCTCGGATCTGCAGATGAGTGCCGAAGACTTAAAGCACGCGCTGGCACAACGGGTCGAATCGGAATATCCCAAGTCGATTGCCAAGATCACGATCGACGAAGACTACGTAGGGCATACCCACGAGTAGGGCTGTGCCAGCAAAGCAAGTTATACAGAAGGGGAGAATATGAAGAGGCTGTATCTGCTCCGCCACGGCCAGACGGAATTCAACGTCAAAAAGCTCGTCCAGGGTCGCTGCGATTCTCCGTTGACCGACCTGGGCCGCAAGCAAGCGGGAATGGCAGCCGCATGGCTCAAAGCCCACGGCGTAGTCCCCGACAAAGTGGTCTCTTCGCCCTTAGGCCGAGCCATGGACACGGCTCAGCTCGTCGCATGCGAGCTCCTCGGCCCGGACACAGCAGTCGAGCCCTGCGAAGGCATCATCGAGCGCAGCTACGGCACCTTCGAAGAAGGCCCCCACGATGCCCTTCCCACCGACGTCTGGGACCCCGGCGAGGACCTGATCCCATTTAGCGGAGAAGGAAGCCATGCCCTGCAGGAGCGCATGGTAGGCACCCTCACCAATCTCATGGGCGCCGAGGGCATCGAAACCCTCCTAGCAGTAAGCCACGGCAGCGCCAGCCGCCAATTCATCAAGGCTGCAGCCCCAGAGGGCTTCGAGCTCCCAACAAAACTCCCCAACTGCGCCATCATGATCTTCGATTTTGACGAGGAAAAGTCGGGAGAAGAGGGCGACACGCCTCAATCCAAGTTCACCTTGCGGCAAATTATCGATCCCCAACAAAGTCATTAGCCTGAGCGAGCAAGGTTTAGCAGACATCAACGTGGCGTTCCCAGTGTGCGGCGGAGGGGGCGGGCCTGAGACATATTAAGGTTGTCGCGAGTTCCGCACGAACAGGAGAGCACTTAATGTGCTCTCCGTCGTGAGCAGGACTGTAGAGCAGCAACCTTAATATGTCTCAGGCCCGCCCCCTCCGCCGCACACTGGGAACGTGCCACGCACTTTACCTGCGTAAACAATGTGAGTGAAATATGAATCTCGATGGATACGCCCGCAGCCGTGTATACTAAACAGCTGTGTGTAACCAGGGGAGTATTCTGGCTGGACAAAATGCCTGCTTAATAGGGTTGTCAGGTAGTCTGGACGCAATACAAGGCTGGGGAGCACGTCGTGTAAGTAGTGGTCCTCTAGGGGCGTACGCTCGGTGGTGTACGCATTGTCCCAAGACCACGCGAGAGTTGGGATCATATCTTGATCAGCATGATTCTCGGCCGCAAGATTGGCATGACCCAGGTTTGGGACGAGGACGACAACGTCGTTCCCGTCACGGTCATCCAGGCTGGCCCCTGCGCTGTCTCGCAGGTTAAAACTCAGGCAACCGACGGCTATGACGCCGTCCAGATCGGTTTCGGCGACATCAAGGCCAAGAACGTGAACAAGCCCATGGCTGGTCACTTCGCCAAGGCTGGCGTCGAGCCTGTCCGTTTCCTTCGTGAGGTCCGCGTCGAGAACGGCGAGGAGCACAAGGTCGGCGAGGTCGTCACCGTCGCTGATTTCGCTGATGTCGAGAAGGTCGACGTCATCGGTACCTCCAAGGGTAAGGGCTTCCAGGGTCGCATCAAGCGCTGGGGTCAGCGCCGCGGTCCTATGACGCATGGTTCTCACTTCCAGCGTCACCCCGGTTCTATCGGTCAGTGCGCCTATCCTGCGCGCGTCCTCAAGGGCGTCAAGATGGCCGGTCACATGGGTAACGAGCGCGTTACCGTCAAGAACCTTTCCGTTGTCCGCATCGATGCCGAGCAGAACCTCATCTTGGTCAAGGGCGCTGTCCCGGGTGCCAAGAATGGTCTCGTCGCCATCCGTATGGCCTAAGGGCCCAGCCCATTTAGCCCAGCGTCATACCAAGGAGAACACTTAAATGGCAAAGTTTGAAGTTAAGAACAGCGAGGGCAAGAAGGTCGCCGAGGCCGAGCTCGCCGCTGAGGTGTACGGCATCGAGCCGAACATCCACGTTATGCACCACATCGTCAAGTGCCAGATGGCCTCTTGGCGTCAGGGCACCCAGTCCGCTAAGGGCCGCTCTGAGGTTTCCGGTGGCGGCAAGAAGCCTTGGCGTCAGAAGGGCACCGGCCGTGCCCGCCAGGGTTCCATCCGTGCTGCCCAGTGGCGTCACGGTGGCGTTGTCTTCGCCCCCAAGCCCCGTTCCTACGCCAAGCGTATGAACAACAAGGAGGTCAAGCTGGCTATGCGCTCCGCGCTGTCCGCCAAGCTGGCCGATGGCGAGCTCGTGCTCGTCGATGACTACGGCTTCGAGAAGCCTTCCACCAAGGCTGCCGTCGCCATGCTCAAGGCTCTCGGCCTTGAGGGCAAGCGTCTGACCATCATCGTTCGCGATGAGGACGTCAACGCCTACCTGTCGTTCCGCAACATTCCCAAGACGTTCATCATCACCGCTGACGAGGCCAACACCTACGATCTCGTCAACAACAACGCTGTGCTGATGCCCGCCGACATCGCCGCTCACTTCGGGGAGGTGCTTGCATAAATGACCGCCCACGAGATCATCATCCGTCCGATCGTGTCCGAGCGTTCCTTCTCCGGCATGGAGCTGAACAAGTACACGTTCGAGGTCGCCAAGGATGCTAACAAGTATCAGATCAAGGACGCTGTCGAGGAGATCTTCGGCGTCAAGGTCGTTCGCGTGAACACCCTGACGGTCAAGCCCAAGACCAAGCGCGTGCGCTATGTCGCCGGCAAGACCCGTTCTTGGAAGAAGGCCATCGTCACGCTGGCCGAGGGCGACACCATCGAGGTCTTTGGCAACCAGGCCTAAGACTCGCTGCTGTTGAGTGAGCTCATGCCTCCCAAATAGGGGAGGCGGGAGCTCAAGGTTTTGGGCGTATTAAATGGACACGCCCGGAACCGTGTATACGTCCGGTGTCATCGCACCCGAGGCAGAACCTCGAATCCCTGTCTGCGATGGCTAACGGATTCCTATTGAAAGGGATTGTAATGGCTGTAAAGCACCTTAAGCCGACCTCCGCTGGTAGGCGTTGGCAGACGATCTCCGACTTCTCCGAGATCACCTGCACCAAGCCCGAGAAGTCTCTTCTCGAGCCCCTGCCCAAGAAGGCCGGTCGTAACAACAACGGCCGCATCACCACCCGTCACCAGGGCGGCGGCGTGAAGCGTCGTTACCGCGTGATCGACTTCAAGCGCAACAAGGACGGCGTGCCCGCCAAGGTTGCCACGATCGAGTACGATCCGAACCGTTCCGCTCGCATCGCTCTGCTGCACTACGCTGACGGTGAGAAGCGCTACATCCTGGCCCCTAAGGGCCTCGAGGTCGGTCAGACCATCATGTCCGGTTCTGACGCCGACATCAAGCCGGGCAACGCTCTGCCCCTCGCCGACATCCCCGTCGGTACGCTCATCCACGCCGTCGAGTTCCAGCCGGGCAAGGGCGCTGCTATCGCCCGTTCCGCCGGTAACTCCTGCCAGCTGATGGGTAAGGAGGGCAAGTACGCCATCGTCCGTATGCCTTCCTCCGAGATGCGCCGCATCCTCGTTACCTGCCGCGCCACCGTCGGTGAGGTCGGCAACGCCGATCACTCCAACATCGTCATCGGCAAGGCCGGCCGTAAGCGTCACATGAACGTGCGCCCGACCGTCCGCGGTACCGTCATGAACCCTGTCGACCACCCGCACGGCGG
>DAWCEJ010000363.1:0-2685 GCA_052274955.1 Collinsella sp. | reverse complement strand
GGACGTTCTTAAACGACTAGTCAAACAAGAACGTCCTCAATGACTACTAATTTAAATCTGTCCCCAATGACTGCGGAAAGCGCATCTCACACCGACGCATTGCTTTCGGGCCCTCTCTCCGTGCTCCCTATAAGTTCAGCTGGACTCCCCGCAACCTGTTCCGCGTTGGCAGAACGAGCGCGACGTGGAGTGTCATTCTTTACCGCGTTAGACTAGACGCAGGGAAAGGAGGAGGACATGGATGCTCGCGTCAAGCAGCTTGTAAATATGATCGAGGACGCTCAGCCTGTCGCTGTCGCGGTGCTTGCCAAGCGTCTCGAGGTAAGCGAGCGCGCCGTGAGAAACTATATCCATCGCGCAAACGACAAGCTTGCGGGGGTTGCACGCATCGTTGGCAGCAAAGGGCAATATCGTATCGATGTTGCACATGCAGATGAGCTTGCTCGCTTGCTAGACGGTGCGGCTCTGGCCCATCCGGGCATTCCTGATACGCGCGACGGCCGTGTGTCCTTCCTTCTTAACGACCTTCTCATGCGGTCCCAGTGGGTGACGATTGAGGAGTATGCGGATTTACTCTACGTTTCGGCGCGAACTCTGTCCAATGACATGCGTCTGGTAGAGCAGAAACTCGCCCAATTTGACTTGACGCTCGAAAAGCGCCCTCGCTACGGAATCCGCGTTGCGGGTGGGGAGTCGCAACGGCGTCTGTGTCTGGCCTCGCTGGTGAGGCCCGTGTTGCCCGACACCGACGATGCAGAGCTCGCCGAGCGCCTGCGGGCCATCGCCGCATGTGTGGACGATGCCCTGACTGCCTCGCCCGTCACGGTGAGCTCGCTGGCATCCCGCAATCTCATCATGCATCTTTACATCGCTCTTGGCCGCATCGAGCAGGGCTGCTATGTCCCGGCTGCAGAATCGGACGTTTTAAAGCTGGAGGGAACGCGCGAATACGCTGCGGCTTTCCAGATTGCCGCAAACATCAAGGATGCCCTGGGCGTGAGCATGCCCCGAGAAGAGGTTGCCTTTATCGCAATCCATTTGCTCGGCAGGGGCACGGGCGTGCCCGAGAAGGGCTCGGCCGTTATCTCGGACGAGATGTGGGAGATCGCTTCCGAGATGGTATGTGCGGCCAACGATGAGTTTAGGTTTGACTTTAGCAGCGATCTTGAACTTCGCATGAACCTTGCTCGGCATATTGGCCCTCTGGGCTATCGCCTTGAATATCACATGCATATGGATAACCCCATGCTGTCCGATATCAAGACGAGGTTTCCGTTGGCCTATTCGATGGCAGCTGGCACCTCGCAGGTACTCGAGCGTCATTTTGGCAGCCAGCCCTCTGATGAAGAGCTCGGCTACATCGCCATGGCATTTGCCCTGGCCCTCGAGCAGCAAGCCGACCAGCCGCGTCGCAAACGCATCCTGATCGTGTGCGCCTCGGGAGCGGGAAGCGCCCGTATGCTCGAGCACCAGTACCGCAAGCAGTTTGGCATGTATATCGATTCGATTGAGACATGCGATGTCGCCCGCGTGGGAACGTTCGATTTTTCGCATATCGACTACGTGTTCACAACGGTGCCGCTCAACGTCAAGTTGCCCGTGCCCGTCCGCGAGGCCGATTTCTTCTTGGAGACGAGCGATGTCAACGCTATCCGCAAGGTGCTGAGCGACGACACTGCGCAATCGGACTCCGTGAGCTCTTTCTTTAGCCGTGCCCTGTTCTTCAACCGCGTTGAGGCGTCGTCGAAGCAGGCCGTTCTCCGATATCTCTCCGAGCGCGCCGTCGAGAGCGGCCGTGTCGATGCCCAGTTTGCCCAAGAGGTCGCCGAGCGCGAGAGCGCGAGCGCCACCTCGTTTGGCAATGGGGTAGCCATGCCCCATGGGATGCATCCCTTGAGCGCCGAGGCCTTTGTTACCGTGGGCCTGCTCGAACATCCCATTCTTTGGGACGAATACGGCCATGAGGTCGATATCGTCTTTATGGTGTCGTTTGCCCGGTCGGGCGGCGATGAGGCGCGGATCTTGAGCTCACTGCTCGCCGAGATCTTTATGGACCGCCAGGGGGTCGAGCGCCTACGCGAGCGCCGGTCCTGGCATGAGCTGATGGCGCTTGTGCAAGCGCATACGGCTTAAGACTTCTTTTGTCGATGACCCTGTCAGTCTACCTGCAATAAACCTCGAGGATTGCGGGCGGGAGATAGGCGTTTCGAATATTCAAGTACAAACCAAACATCACGGGAGAGGAGACCGTTATGGACGATCAGGGAACCGAGATGGTTTCGTTTCAGCTGGTCGCTGCAGCGGGAGAGGCACGCAGCCTTGCCTTCGAAGCCCTTGAAAAGGCAAAGGCGGGGGATTTTGACGCCGCCGCCAAACTCATGAAGCAGTCAAAGGATGCGGGAATCAAGGCTCACCACATCCAAACGCAGCTGCTTTCGACTGAGGCAGCGGGCGAGCATCTGTCGGTGGATGTGTTGCTGGTCCATGCTCAGGACCACCTCATGTGCTCCATGCTTGCTCAGGAGCTCGTGCAGGAGCTGATCTGCCTGTATGAGCGCACTGCAACCAAGAACGCCTAGCGGCGTGCGGTGACTATCCAACCAATCAATGCGAAGGGAATCCCTTATGAAGATCCTTCTTGTTTGCGCAGCTGGTCTGTCTACAAGCATTCTGATGAAGAAACTC
>DAWCEJ010000362.1:0-1615 GCA_052274955.1 Collinsella sp. | reverse complement strand
GTATCGAAGGATTTTTTGGTGCCAAAAATCTGGATATTCATGTTCCGCCGTTCTACCTGATAAAGTTGGTGCGCTCGCGATCGGCCTGGGGGGCTTCGATGCCGGCGGCTTTTCCCGCCTCGATGCAACGCAGCAACCAGGCCATGTTTTTGCCGATGTTTCGCATGGTAGCAAGGCCCTCGGCGTCCTGGGCGGCCTCGCCCGGCATGGCACCAAAGACGTTGTTCCAGTACGTGGAGGCGACCACGGGCATCTGGTTGATGGTGAAGTATTTATTGAGTACATCGAAGGTGGTCGACGTGCCGCCGCGGCGGGCAACGGCGACCGCGGCGCCCGGCTTGTGAGCAAAGGCCTTGCTGCCAGCATAGAAGGCGCGGTCGAGGGCCGCGAGGATGCGGCCGCTGGGATGCGCGTAGTAGACGGGTGAGCCAAAGACAAAGCCGTCGGCCTGCTCGGCGGCGGCAATCAGCTCGTTGACCACGTCGTCGTCAAAGGTGCAACGGCAATCGAGTTTGCCGCACTGACCGCACCCGATGCAATCGCGAATAGGCTTGGCGCCCAGCTGAAACACCTCGGTATCAATGCCCTCGGTCTTAAGTTGCTCGGCAATCTCGGCGAGTGCGCGGGCGGTGTTGCCGTTTGCCTTGGGGCTGCCATTGACCAAAAGAACCTTCATCACAAACTCCCTCTGCTGTCGGTGACTTCTGTAGAGGATTATCTCACGAGCGGGCAGATAGCGTGGGGCGCGATGCCGGCCCCGAGGGCCCACGGCAGGCTCGCTCACCAGGTACGAGCGGGATACGGTCCAGAGGATGTTGGAGTGCGGGGCCTCGTGCGAGCAGATTGTAAGGGGTCTGGGCGGGTCGCCCTCGATGGCGAGCTTTGAGGTCTTGGAAGGCGGGCTGCTGTGCGGCTTGAGCCAACGACCTCGGCGGACGGGAAGTAGTGAGCGAGGCAGAACTGGCAGTTCGACAAATACGGAGGCTGAGAACTCCGCAGAGGTTTCCCCGGAGGCCAGTTTGCTTTTCCCGCTGCCGTCGTTTGCGGATGTTTTCAGGCGGGTGGCGCTAGCGGGTCGTCGGTCCCTGCATGTCCCGCACGATATAGTTCATAGTGCGGTAGATCTATATGAATTATCTTGCCTCGGCCTCAGCTGATGTGACCTAACGATGCAATTTGCGATGTCGGCATTGTTTTGATTTCGGCGGGGATGTGCCTATGAAGAAATGAATGATGACGAACTGATCAGCGTTTTTCGACAACGAAACAGATCGGTATCTTTTGTCGCCCACTCTCTTGAAGGGAGTGATACCTAATGAGTTGATGGAAAGTGGTGTGGAGATTGGAGAACTGCAGATTGATCTGTAGTTTGGAGACTATTGCAAAGTTAGAATGAACGCAAAATATGGATTTTGATCCGCTGGTTGGCCAAGTTAACTTAAATGGTGGCAGTCCAGACCCAGAGCCAATGGTGGGAGTTGCTGTATTTCCGGCCACAGTTTGGGCAGTTGAGGTTTATGACATCGTAGTTGATGTTACCTACGGCCCAGTCGTTAATGCTGCAGCGGCGGCTATGGTTAATACGAAGGCGGTTGCTATCGAGAAAATCAAACTT
>DAWCEJ010000361.1:0-3616 GCA_052274955.1 Collinsella sp. | reverse complement strand
GTTCGATGTCTGCCCGGATGCGACACTGAATGTGTCCATCCTCGCAGTATCCGGTTCTCAAGGTGCACGCTCTGCGGCTGATCCGGTCCGACCGGGCCGCGCGGCAAGGAGATATATTGCCAGACCGCGAAGCCTTGTGGGACGTCAATTCCACTCTTCACAAGTCCTACACAACATATCGCTTTCTATAGGTAATAGAAAGACTGGTGCGGATCTTCCGCACATATCAGATGATGACCCTTTGGTTCAGGAATATATAGAGATCGGTCACCTATATGTGTTTATCTACCCGCGCTTTTAGCAATGTAAACCGCGCTTCAGATAAAAAGAGGGAGTGCCGCGCACAACGCGACACTCCCCTAGCGATTCAAGAGAATCTATTAGGCCTCGAGAGCCTTCTTGGCGATGGTAGCCAGCTCGTTGAAGGACTCGATGTCCTCGTAAGCCATCTGAGCCAGGACCTTGCGGTCGAGCTCGATGCCGGCAACCTTCAGGCCGTGCATGAACTGAGAGTAAGAGATGTCGTTCAGGCGAGCAGCAGCGTTGATACGGGTGATCCAGAGAGAACGGATCTCGCGCTTCTTGTTGCGGCGATCACGATACTGATACTGCAGGGAGTGCTGGACCTGCTCTTTAGCATGCTTGTAAGTACGCGAAGCGGCACCGTAGTAACCCTTCGCACGGTGCATAACGGTACGGCGCTTCTTCTTGGCGGCAACAGCGCGCTTAATACGTGCCATGTTCTATCAACTCCTAGACGGTAAAACGAAAAACGGGAACGCGAACTTAGGCGAGACGCGACTTGATGACCTTGCGGTCGGCAGCGGCGATCTCGGTCTCCTGACGGAAGCCACGCTTACGCTTGGTGGACTTCTTGCTCAGGATGTGGCTCTTGAAAGCCTTGGCGCGCATAAGCTTGCCGGTACCAGTCTTGCGGAAACGCTTCTTGGTGCCGCTGTGGGACTTCATCTTAGGCATGAAATACTCCTTAATCGGTTACAGAACACTAATTACTTGCTATCGCTTGCCGCTTTATCCTCATCGAAGGCGCCCTTAATCGGGGCGAGCAGCATAAGCATGTTACGGCCTTCCATCTTAGGCTTGGACTCGACCGTAGCGTAAGGCTTGAGATCCTCGGCGAGACGCTCGAGAACGTTAAGGCCCTGCTCCGGGTGAGCCATCTCACGGCCGCGGAACATGATGGTGATCTTAACGCGTGCGCCCTTCTTGAGGAAACGCAGAACGTGGCCCTTCTTGGTCTCGTAGTCGCCAACGTCGATCTTGGGTCGGAACTTCATTTCCTTGACCTCGACCTTGGACTGGTTCTTACGAGCAGCCTTGGCCTTCATGGCCTGCTGGTACTTGAACTTACCGTAGTCCATGACCTTGCAGACCGGCGGCTCCGCGTTGGGAGCGATCTCGACCAGGTCGAGACCCTGATCGTCGGCGACGCGCTGGGCATCGCGGATGGCGAACAGGCCGAGCTGAGAGCCATCGACGCCAATCAAACGACACGAAGATGCAGTGATCTCGTCGTTGATGCGGGTGTCATCAGACTTAGCTATTTTCCCTACCTCCATTCATAAAAAAATAACCCGGCGCTTCTCAGCAACCAGGTCGTACACATAGACTTCCTCGATTTGAGGAAGGGAATCTAAGTTGTATGACCAGTCAGCTGCTCATTGGCGCCAAAAGGTGGGAACCCTCAGGTTCCTCTTCAGGGCATTGCGGGAACAACGCCTTGCGAATAATAACACGTACAGCGCGTTATCACATTACGTACACGAAAAAGGGACCTTGACCCCCTTGAACGCTCGCTTGCATGTATGGTGCTCGAGGCGAGACTCGAAGGGCCTTCGCTTCGCGAAGCCCCGGGCTTCGGGCGCGTGGCGCCCTCGCCACGCTCCGCTACAAACAGGCCACAGGCCTGTTTGCTTAACGCTTCGCGCGCTCACGCGAGTTCGGCACGAAAAAGGGGGCCGCAACCCCCTTGAACGCTCACTTGCATGTATGGTGCCCGAGGCGAGACTCGAACTCGCACGTTGTTGCCAACGGTGGATTTTGAGTCCACTGCGTCTGCCAATTCCGCCACTCGGGCACGCAATGCCTGAGTTAGTTTATCACAGCTTTCTACCGATTAGTCCGAAAATGGAACTTCGAGCATTTCGATGAGTTCGACCGTGCGGAGCATCTCGCGCCGACGGCATCCGCGACCGTCGACCGAAGCCTCACCCATCTGGTTATCGTAAGGGTCCTCGCGCATGCCGTCGAAAGAGGGCTCAAACTCTGCCTGGAATCGATTGTTGGCCACCATACGCCACGGGTCGAGATTGCCAAAGTAGTGACGGCGGCGCCACTCCTCCCCCATCCTGCGAGCAGAAGATCCAAATGACACGTCGGCGTTGAGCCATCCGGTCTGCGGCGTATAGAACTCTGCCCAGTCGTGCGACCCCACCGAATCGGGCGCAACATACAGGCCGCTCTGCCAACGGGCAGGCACGCCCGCGATACGGCACATGGTGATAAACGTGAGCGCCATAACGCCGCAATCGCCGCGGAGCGAATGCGCGCAGTCATCGGCAATAGATCCCAAAAGCAAGTACGGCGGCTGATAGCGATAGTCGATGTACTGCGTCAGGTAATCATAGATAGCACGGGCGCGATCGAGCGGATCCTCGAGCCCGTCAATGACACGGGCTGTCAGCTGCTGTAGATACGGCGTGAATGCAATGTGCGGACGGTCCTCGGAGGTGTCCACGGGCAGTGGCGCGTCCATGCAAGGATGCACCGGAAGCGCACCCCCATAGACATCACGATAAGCGGCATCAATTTGATAGCGATAGGTCACCGAGAATGAGCGCTCACTCGAAGAAGACCACGAGGCGGTACGCGCCGAAGCATTCGCGGGGGCAACAGCACCCTCCGGCGTCATATCGAGAACCTCGATATGAGACTGTTGACGACAGGCGGCGGCAACGGGTACCCACGCGCGAACGGTCTCCCCTTCCAGAGCGCCGGGGACAGACACGGACGCTTTAAGCGTAATGACGCGAGCCAATCCGTTTTGTGACTCCATCTCCTTGAGCATCTCGTTGCGCAGTGCTATTCCGTCCGTAGAATCGGGCCGCATGCCGGGAACCTCTTTGGGATATACGCGAAGCGAATCGAGGAAGTTGTCGAGAACGAACAGTTCGCCATCGATAAAGCGCCAGTCAATACGCTTACGATTAATCAGGTCATCAAACTGCTCTTCGGTAAACTCTGGCCACTCCTCGCGAATCATCGCAATAGCCTGGTCGCGCGACACCGAAAAATGAAGCGGCGTCTCGAGCATGCGATACCGCTCGGCACGAACACAAGCAGCCAGCGAAGGCTCGGGGTTCTGCTCCAAAAGGCGATCGCAGGCAGCAACAGCCTGCGTCAAATACCCGGCATCCATAAGACGAAGAATCTCGGGCGGCAGTCCAACATCGAGATGACGAAAGTCATCACAGCAAACATCAGCAGAGCAACCAACTGGACCCTCGTCAATAACCTTCCCATCCGAAGGCAGCACATTAATAACAGCCATACCAAAACTCCAAGTCACTAGAACGCTTGAAGCCCATTGTAGCGA
>DAWCEJ010000360.1:0-2712 GCA_052274955.1 Collinsella sp. | reverse complement strand
GCGCTCTCCCAGCTGAGCTACGCCCCCGTGACGAGTGGATACTATAGGGGAATGTGTTTGGGGATGCAAGGGGGAATTTTGAATTGGCTATCCTCCTTACGGGTTTTCCTGGGACGGGGCAAAAATAATCACTCTACAAGCGATTATTTTTGCCCGCCGTCCCGATAAAACCCTGATGGAGCAAATACGCTATTGCAACTCCCGAGTGGACGTCAATGGTTGCTGTGCCCCGGACTATGTTGCTGATGCCGGTGTCGGCTAGTAGGCCTAACGTGGCGTGGTCTAATTCCCACTCCAAACCGTGTTCGCTTATCTCTGTGTTGGGGGCGATTGCGACTATGGAGAAGGTGCTGTCCTCGTGGCCTTCTATGGTCCAGGTTTCGTTCTGGTGGAGGATTCTGGCCGTTACTTTGTCTTCTTTGATCCAGACGGGGGCGTCTTTGTAGTTGGCTAGTAGGCCTAGGACGGATAGGGCCATGTCGGGGCGGCCTCCGGTGGCGCAGGTTGCCACTAATTCGGCGGCTGGCCAGCGGCGGCGGATGGTGTCTAGGGCTAGGGCCAGATCGGTGTAGTCCTTGTAGGGGTTGTGGCGCTCAACTTCGAAATCTTTGGCAGCGTCGACTAGGGCACGACCAGCGTCGCTCACCGTATCAGCGTCACCGACATAGACGTCGCAGCTCAAGCCGGCGTCCAGCAGGGCGTCCAAGCCGCGGTCCACGGCGACGATGTGGTCACACTCCCCTGCCAGCTGGTGCAGCAGCTCGGCGCTTGCCACCACCGGCGATCCGCAAACTACTAATACTTTGCAAGACACGGCTCTCGCCTACCCCTCGTACGAAAGCACGCGGGACAGGTCCAGCTCTTCATAGCTGTCGACAAAGATCTCGCAATTGGCACGCACCTCGTCGCGCTCCATGCGGCCATGCGGGTCATGAATGCCCACGCGCTTAAAGCCAGCGGCGCCGGAGCTCTTAAGACCAAAGACCGCGTCCTCAAACACCCAGGCGCGCTCAAACTTGCGCCCGTGGCGCTCCTCCAGACGGCGCAACGCCAGCTCGTACACATCCGGGAACTGTTTGGAGCGACCCGCCTCGCCCGTCGTGGTAACAAACTCCATGTACGCGTCGAGCCCGGCACCAGCAAGTGCAGACTTTACCAGCTCGGCCGGCGTAGACGTAGCCACGCACATGGCAATGCCGGCAGCTTTCGCCTGCTCCAAAAATGCCAGCAGCCCCTCGCGCGGCGGTACCTTGGAGTAGCCATCGATCAGAATCTCGCTCAGCTCGCGATACAGTTCCTCGCCACCCGCGCCAATGCCCCACGTGTCGTGGTAGGCCTGACATTCGTCCTCGAGCGAAAGATGCTCAAACTGGGCAAAATCGTCGACCGTCACGTCAATACCGTGGCGGTGCAATAACTCTGGCTGGGCATAGGCCCAAACGGGGGTGCTATTAACCAACGTGCCGTCGCAATCGAAAATAAAAGCAACATTGAGGGCGGCGGTCTGGGACATAAACGAACCTTTCGATGTCAAATGGTAAACATCCTGCTAAAAACGTTTTACCAAACGTTAAGCTAACAATCTAAAAACCCTAATTGATAAAACTGTCAAGAGTTTTACCATCGCAATTCTGTCAGTGGTCTAAACATGGCGCTCACCGATTAAAAGCCGCCGCAAAACCACTTTCCTCCATAAAAGTAATGTACAGGTGTTATGGTAGTTTCTGCCGAAAGTTCCACCGAGCACGCGAGGTGGAACGAATCATAGAACTATCGCCGTCCCTTCGATTCGTGCAGCCCTGGACCTTTCGCATTTAGTCACCAAGGCAACACGCTGCCGCGTCATGATGGGATCAAACGTGAGCGATACAAAGCTAAAGCCAACGGCAAAAAAGCCCGCTACCCGCAAGGCCGCTCCGCACGCACCGGAGCTCTCTAAGGACGATGTCTATCTGTTTGGCATTGGCATGTGGGAGCGCAGCTGGGAAAAGATGGGCGCGCACCCCGATACGCAAAACCGCACGCGCGGCTGGCGTTTTTGCGTTTGGGCGCCCGATGTAAAGAGCGTCCACGTCATTGGTGAATTTAACGACTGGAATGAGGAAGCCAACCCGCTGGTGCCCGTGCATACGAGCGCTATCTGGGAAGGCTTTATTCCTGGTGCCGAGCAGGGCCAGCTCTATAAGTATCTGATCGAGACCAACGAGGGCGAAAAGCTCTATAAGGCCGATCCATACGCCTTTAAGGCCGAGTGCCCTCCGGGTACGGCAAGCGTGCTGTGGAGCCTGGACGGCTATAAGTGGAACGATGCCGCGTGGCTCAAGCGCCGCGCCGGCCATAACCACATGTCGCAGCCCCTTAACATCTACGAGGTCCATATTGGTTCGTGGAAGCGCCACGGCGACGCTCCGCAGGGCGAGCCGGACGAGTACGGCAACTACCCCGGCCCCATGGATCCCTTCCCCGCGCAGCGCGGCGAGTTCTACACCTACGACGACCTGTCGGTGGAGCTCGTGGACTACGTACGCGACATGGGCTATACGCACATCGAGGTCATGCCGCTCATGGAGCATCCCTTCGATGGCTCCTGGGGCTACCAGACGACCGGCTATTATGCCGCCACGTCGCGCTACGGCAAACCGCAGCAGCTCATGCACTTTATCGATGCGTGCCACGAGGCGGGCATCGGCGTGATCATGGACTGGGTGCCCG
>DAWCEJ010000359.1:0-11583 GCA_052274955.1 Collinsella sp. | reverse complement strand
GGTACCGGCATGAACCCTGGCGACCACCCGCACGGCGGTGGCGAGGGCAAGAACCACACCTCTGGTCGTCCCTCCGTTACCCCCTGGGGTAAGCCGACGAAGGGCCTTCGTACGCGCAAGAAGAAGAAGGTCTCGAACCAGCACATCATTCGTCGCCGTAAGAAGTAATTTCGGATACCGAGTTTTAGGAGAAAGCACTTATGAGCAGAAGTCTCAAAAAGGGCCCGTTCGTGGAGACTCGCCTTCTCTCGCGTATCACCGCGATGAACGAGGCTGGCAAGAAGGACGTCGTGAAGACCTGGTCCCGCGCGTCCACCATCTTCCCCGAGATGGTTGGTCACACCATCGCCGTCCACGACGGCCGCAAGCATGTGCCCGTGTATGTTACCGAGTCCATGGTTGGTCACAAGCTCGGCGAGTTCGCGCCGACTCGTACGTTCCGTGGCCACAAGGCCAAATAGGGGGTTAACCGTAAATGGCAACTAAGTCTATTGAAACTGAGGCCACCGAGGTTCGCGCCGTCGCTAAGTACGTGCGTGTTTCCCCCAGCAAGGCCCGCCTGGTGGTCGATCTGATCCGCCGCAAGCCTGTCGCTCAGGCCTTCGACATCCTCCACTTCTGCGACCGCGCCGTCGCCGTGGATGTCGAGAAGGTTCTCCGTTCCGCCGTTGCGAACGCCGAGAACAACAACGGTCTGCGTGCCGACAACCTGGTTGTCGCCGCTGCCTATGTTGACGAGGGTCCGACGCTTAAGCGCATCCGTCCCCGCGCCAAGGGTTCCGCTTCTCGTATTCTGAAGCGTACTTCCCACATCACCGTCGTCGTTGCTCCTCGAAAGGAGGCGTAAAGCTGTATGGGTCAGAAAGTCTACCCCACCGGCTTCCGTCTTGGCATCACCGAGAACTGGCGCTCCCGCTGGTTCGCAGAGAAGGATTACGCTAAGACCCTCGGTAACGATCTCGAGATCCGCAAGTACCTCGAGAAGCGTCTTTCCCGCGCAGCTGTCTCCCGCGTCGAGATCGAGCGCGCTGGCGACAAGGTGAAGGTCATCATCCTCACCGCTCGCCCCGGCGTTGTCATCGGTAAGAAGGGTGCCGAGATCGATACCCTCCGCACCGAGCTCGAGAAGGTCGCTGGCGTCTCCAAGGGCCAGCTCTCCGTCGACGTTGTCGAGATCAAGCGCCCCGAGCTCGACGCCAACCTCGTTGCTCAGTCCATCGCTGAGCAGCTCGAGGGCCGCGTTGCCTTCCGTCGCGCTATGCGCAAGGCTGTCCAGTCCGCCCGCAAGGCCGGCGCCAAGGGCATCCGTATCCAGTGCTCCGGTCGTCTCGGCGGTGCCGAGATGGGCCGTCGTGAGTGGTACCGCGAGGGTCGCGTGCCTCTGCACACCCTCCGTGCCAAGATTGACTACGGCACGGCTGTCGCCAGCACCACCATGGGCGCTTGCGGCGTGAAGGTCTGGATCTACCTGGGCGAGAAGCTCCCGGGCCAGCCTGTTCCCAACCCTGCACTCGAGGGCTCTTCCCGTCCTCGTCGTCGTAACTCCGAGAGGAGGGGTCAGTAGTGCTTGCCCCTAAGCGTATTCTTCACCGCAAGGTGCAGCGTGGTTCCATGAAGGGCCAGGCCAAGGGTAATACCGAGCTGCATTTCGGCGAGTTTGGTATCCAGGCTCTCGAGGCCCATTGGATCACCAACCGTCAGATCGAGGCCGCTCGTATTGCCATGACCCGCTACATGAAGCGTGGCGGTCGTGTCTACATCACGATCTTCCCCGATAAGCCCATCACCAAGAAGCCTGCCGAGACTCGCATGGGTTCTGGTAAGGGTAACCCCGAGGAGTGGGTGGCCGTCGTCAAGCCCGGCCGCATCATGTTCGAGGTCAAGGGCGTGCCCGAGGAGGTCGCTCGCGAGGCTCTGCGTCTTGCACAGCACAAGCTTCCCATCAAGACCAAGATTGTTGCTGCCAAGAACGCTGAGCAGCGCATCGAGAAGGAGATGGCTGAGGAGGCCGCTCTCGAGGCCAAGTGGGCTGCTGAGGACGCCGCCGCCGCCAAGGAGGAGAACTAATGAAGCCCGCAGAGATTCGTGAGCTCTCGGACGCTCAGCTCGTTGAGAAGCTGAAGGAAATGCGCGCCGAGCTCTTTAACCTTCGTTTCCAGATGGCCACCAGCCAGCTGGACAACACCGCTCGCGTCAACACCGTGAAGAAGGACATCGCTCGCGTCCTCACGGAGCAGCGCGCCCGCGAGATCGCAGCGGAGAAGTCCGCTGTCGCCGAGTAGGACCTAAGGAGAGAACATGACTGATTCGCGTAACTCGCGTAAGGTCCGTACGGGTGTCGTTACCTCCGTCTCCGGTGCCAAGACCATTGTTGTCACCATCACCGAGCGCAAGCGTCACCCCAAGTACGGCAAGATGATGACCAGCTCCAAGAAGCTGCACGCTCACGACGAGGAGTGCACGGCTGGCGTGGGCGACACCGTCCGCGTTATGGAGACCCGTCCTATGTCCAAGATGAAGCGTTGGCGCCTCATCGAGGTCGTCGAGCGCGCCAAATAAGCAGTCGCTCTTACGACTTGTACGTTTCCGAAGATGTGCGTATGCCTGGCTTGCATACCACGGGCCGTATAAAGGCTGCGCACCTCTCTTCGGTTCTTAGTTCGGAGGAACATCTACCATGATTCAGATGCAAACCATGCTGAACGTCGCCGACAACTCCGGCGCTCGCAAGATTCGCTGCATCAAGGTGCTTGGCGGTTCCAAGCGTCGTTATGCAGGCATCGGCGATGTGTTCATCGGTGCTGTCCAGGAGGCTACCCCTGGCGCCAACGTCAAGAAGAAGGACGTTGTCCGTTGCGTCGTCGTTCGCACCGTTAAGGAGATCCGCCGCAAGGATGGCTCCTACATTCGCTTTGATGAGAACGCCTGCGTTGTCATCAACAACGATGGTTCGCCCGTCGGCACCCGTATCTTCGGGCCCGTCGCTCGCGAGCTTCGTGACAAGAAGTACATGAAGATCGTCTCGCTCGCTCCCGAGACCCTGTAGTTAGGGGAGATATATGTATATCAAGAAGGGCGATAAGGTCCAGGTTCTCTCTGGTAAGGATCGCGGCAAGCAGGGCGTTGTCCTGCGTGCTCTCCCCGCCGAGAACAAGGTCGTTGTCGAGGGCGTTTCGGTCGTCAAGAAGGCCGTCAAGCCCAACGCTGCCAACCAGCAGGGCGGCATCGTTTCGCAGGAGGCTCCCATCGACGCCTCCAACGTCAATCTCGTCTGCCCCGAGTGCGGTAAGGTTACCCGCGTCGGTCACGAGAAGGACGGCAAGAACAAGCTGCGCGTCTGCAAGAAGTGCGGCCACAAGTTCTAAGCTGCCCGCAACATCAAGTTGCTAGCAAAGGCCCGGATGCCACGGCACCCGGGCCTTTTTCTATCCCCACTCGATGGCTTCGGTTCTGCCGTCCCGTCATTCCGGTTGCATCCAGTTTTCGGTGCCGTCTCGAATCGAGTGCCGCCAGGTGACACCCTGTCGCGTTTCGTCGGCTTCGGGGACAAAAGTCGGGACAACTCCAAAAACTATTTTCGAACTCAGGGCTTTGAGTTTTTGTTTTTGTCCCAAAGGGCGCGGCGGGATGCCTTTGGAGGCTCGATAGCGCCGAAAACGCCCGTTTTGAAACTTAAATGCCTTTTCGCGTGCAAGCCGCCAGCTGCAATAGGAAGTGAATCAACGCAGGTGGCTTTCAAGCAGTTTGCAAAACTGCAGGTCGCAGGTCTTCATTGCCAGTAGGAGAAATGAGTAGTCTCAGGTGGCTTGCCCATGAGTTGACGAACGGGATTTGAGATTACGCTGACGTCCGGAAACGCTTCGAGCACGGCGTTACGTTTTTGGGGTTTGGGCGTAGCCCCTGCACCCGCGAGCGCGGGCCTTAAGCCCGCCGAGAGGGTGACGCGTCGAAAACGAAGGGGAAAGAGAGAAGGGGCCGTCCCTATCATTCAGGTTGCGACCGAAGAAGACAAGGAGACCCCCTGAGCCTGAATGATGCCCCACAGACCGCGTCCGACCGAGCTCAAGCCGAGCTTTTCCTGACGTCCGCCTTCGCGAAGATGATGGCTGGATTGGCTATGGATTGGCAACACTTATTTGGACGATTCCGGGAGGGACGGCCCCGCCTCCCTGAACTCGACCGGCGACATGTAGCCCAGCGTCGAGTGGATCCTGAAGTTGTTGTACCAGTGCACGTAATCCAAGAGCTTGGCTCGGAGCTCGCGCGTCCCTCCTCGGTCCTTCGGAGTGGCCGACGATCTCCCCGTTGCAGAGGTCGACGAGCAGGCAGACGTAGTTCCACGACGCCCCGACGCGCACGCAGGCCAAGTCGCTGCATATATGGGTGCACGGCGCCCTGCCGCCGAAGCCGCGCGCGACGACGTTCGACACGTCGGCCTCGTTGACCGCCCCGGGGTGCACCTTGAACCTCTTCCTGCCGTATGCGCCGGCCAGGCCGTTCTCCCTCATGATGCGGCAGACGCGGCGCCGGCTGACGGTAACGCCCGACCTCCCGGGCGACGCCTTGATCTTGCGCGATCCGTTCCGGCCCTTGCTGGCGGCGTGCGCCGCCGCGGCCGCCGTCGCCCCCCGACATTAAGGTCCTCAAGGGCCGCGTCGTCTCCGGCGACCAGTTCGTCTCGCCCGCGGAACAGAAGGAGCGAATCCTCGCGACCTTCGGCGACCTGTGCTGCGAGATGGAGGGCTGCACCATCGCGCAGGCCGCTTATCTCAACGGCGTGCCCCTCGTCGTCGTGCGCGCCATCAGCGACAAGCCCTGCGCCGAGGGCCGGGTCGTCGACTGCAACACCTTCGAGAAGAAGGCCGCCTGCGACTGCGCCCGCATCGCCGCGCGCATGGTTAAGCTTTAGGCCCTGCGCGCCGGGGCCCTTTCCAAAGCGAAGTGTCGAGCCGAAGTGTTGAGCGTCGGCCCTGAATGTTCAATGGCCGTTGTTTTCTGCCCCTCAAGTGGTGGACTTTTCCTCGGAGCTGTTGATTCCCCCCACGCGCCCCCTTCCGTTCTCTGTTCTCCCCTTATACTCCTTGTACGAGGAGGTAAGAAGTCATGGACAAGACCACACAGGACAGCTTGGCAAAGAAACCCGTCGACATGAGGGACAGGATTCTCGAGCATCTCGAGGCCCTCACCACTGCCGTCTCGCTCGACGACCTTGCCCGTCTGTCCACCTCCGACATCGCCGAGACGCTCATCATCTCCAGGAGCCTGGCGAGCCAGTACCTCAACGACCTTGTTCGCGCCGGTCTTGTGGTTAAGGTGGCGGGCAGGCCTGTCCGTTATTTTCATCGCCGCGCGTTCCAGAAGCGTTTTCAGGTAAAGCTCTCTGCAAGCGAGTACGCCTCGCTCGCCGACCTCATCCAGGCGACGGGAATCGCCGATCACCGCGACTTCGCGCGTGCCGTGGGCTTCGACATGAGCCTCAGCTCCGTTGTCGAGCAGTGCAAGGCTGCGGTTCAGTACCCTCCGTTTGGCCTGCCCATCCTCTTGAGCGGCGGCGTGGGTGTCGGTAAGTCTTTCCTTTCTCGCCTTGTGTACGAGTACGGCAAGAACCAGGGCTTGCTGTCCCGCGACTCCTCCTATGTGCGCATCGACTGCGCCGGGGTCCCGGACGCCGCCTCGTTCAACGGGCTTCTTGACGAGTCGATCGCGAAAGCGCGCGGGGGTGTGGTCTTTGTCAACGGCATCGAGGCACTCTCTCCCTCTGCGATGGAGCACTGCCTTGCGACGGCCCTCGGGCTCGATGCCTCCCAGGATGCGCCGCGCGCTCGCCTCGTTCTTTCGACGACGCTTTCCGCCGATGACCTGAAGGTTTCCTCGGCCTACAGCAAAATGCCCATCTGTGCCCGCGTCCCCTCACTCAAGGAGCGGACCCCCGAGGAGCGCGAGGATCTCATCTTGAACTTCCTGCGCAGCGAGGGGTGCCGAATCGGTTCTGATGTGAAGATCAGCCGCGGCGCATACCGTTGCCTCGTGAACGCGGACTTTTCCGATAACATCGCCGGCTTGCGCGCCTGCGTGACGAACTGCTGCGCCAAAGCGTTCCTCAATCGCGAGGGCGACTACGTCGTCGTTCGCCCGTATCTTCTTCCCAGCGGGCTCCTCTCCTCCGCGCAGATCGATCAACAGCCCGACGATGGCGTTCTGATCGACGCGTCTCTGGATGCCGCCGAGAGCACAGGGCCGGTCGAGCAGGCGCTCGATGCCCTGTGCTCCCTCGATGAGCGATTCTGCGCCGGGGAGCTCTCTGTCTCCGAGCTTGTCTCGCAAGCTGTCTCCGCTGTGCGCGGCGTTGAGGATCACTTGATCTTCGACCACGGCGTCGCCTCCTCGAGGTCGCGCGCCTTCGAGCGCGTCGTGGGCGCGGTCCTTGCCGACGCAGGCTCTTCTTATGGCATCGAGCTTTCGAGGAAGGTCGCTTTTCTACTGGCCCAGGAGATTTGCCTGCAGTTGTGGCCGGGTATCGGCCTGGCTAAGCGAAAGTCTGCCTGTGCGGAGCAAATCTCCCATCTCCTCGGTGCCGTGACCTCCGAATTGCCGTTTGCCTCGAGTGTCTCCGATCAGGTCGCCGCAGACGTGGAAGGGGCGCTGGGAATCTCGCTCGATCACTTCACGAAGACGCTTCTGACGCTGTGCGTCGCATCGGAGTCTCGCGATGCGAAGGCCCTTCGGACGCTCTGCGTCATCTTGTCCCACGGCTACTCAACGGCGACGAGCATCGCCGACGCGGCGAACCGTATGCTCGGCATGCATGTGTACGAGGCTGTCGACATGCCCTACGACCAGCAGCTGAAGGACATCGTCGGTCCGCTCCAGCGCCTCGTCGACCGCCATTCCTACTGCACCGGGGTCGTGTTCCTCGTCGACATGGGCTCCTTGGAGGAGGCCTATAAGGCCCTCGAGAACGTTACCGACTCCACTATCGGCGTGGTGAACAACGTCTCTACCGGTCTTGCGCTCGAGATCGGGGTCGGGCTGCTCGGCGGCAAGTCCATCGCCGAGGTTCTTGGCGATGCGACCGCCGCGTGCGTGACGCACTGCAAGGTGATCGAGCGCGTCAACCGTGAGGACGCCATCGTCTTCTGCTCCGAGTCCGGGGTCGACGCCGCGGAGAGGATACGCCAGCTCGTCTCGCAGAGCCTCCCGCGCACCATAGGCGCGCGCCTGTTCACGAGGCCCTTCAAGCAGCTCGTCGCGAACGGGTCGAACGACGCCGTTTTCTCCGAGCACCGCGTCTGCGCCGTCATCGGCACGGGAGACCCCGGGGTCGCCTCCGTCCCCTTCGTCGCCCTCGAGGACATCATGTCGACGGCGTCCGCCTCTAAGGTTGATGCCGTGTTCGGCAGGTGGCTTGACGCTTCCGAGCTCTCTTCTTTCCACGAGAAGCTGCTCTCGAACATGACGCTGCAGAACGTCATCCGCTCCATCACCATCCTCGACCCGGAGCGGCTATTCCATGAGATCGAGAGCGCCGTGCACGAGCTTCAGCGCAGGACAGGCGAGAAGATCGGCAGCAACGCCATCATTGGGCTCTACGTTCACCTCTGCTGTCTCGTCGAGCGCCTTGTTACCAGAAACCCCATTGAGACCTACGTTGGCCAGGACCGCTTCGAGGAGGAACGCGCCGATTTCATCGAGTCCTTCAGGCAGAGCTTCTCGAGCATCTCGACGCGCTATCGCGTAGAGGTTCCCGTAAGCGAGATCGCATATGTCTTCGACTACATAAGCGTGAGCGCCGCCCCGGCGCGAGAAGAGCGCCTCGGCTCCTCGGACCTCCTGCTCGACGAGTGACCTTCCCCGCGCCGCCGCAAGCTGACCGCGCGTCCTCAATAATCCGATAACCCCTTGCCCGGCGCGAATCCGGATAGCGCCGAGGCAGTACCGAACGCAAAACTTCATTTGATAGGAGCAAACATGAGTGTTGTTATGGCACGAATCGACAATCGCCTGCTTCACGGCATCATCGTGACGCAGTGGGCCCCGGTGTCGGGCGCGACCCGAGTCATGGTCATCGACGACAAGGTCGCCGGCGACGAGGTCCTGAAGTCCACCATGAGGATGGCGCGCCCCGCGGGCATGGCCGTTTCGATCATCTCCGAGCAGACCGCGCTCAAGAACTTCGCCGCGGGCAAGTACGACCGCGAGAAGGTCTTCGTCATCGCCAAGGAGCCCGAGACGATGCTTCGCCTGGTCGAGTCGGGCGTCGAGCTCCCGTCGCTGGTCGTCGGCGGCTCGCTCGTCAAGGAGGACGGCATCCAGCTCACCCAGCGCGCCTACGCCTCCGCCGAGAACGTCCAGAGCTACAAGGCGCTCATCGCCCGTGGCGTCAAGGTGACGGCCCAGTTCGTGCCCGCCGACAAGCCCGTCTCCGTCGCAGACCTCATCTAAGGGGGAAATATGGTCAACTTCACTATCCTGCAGGTCGTCCTTTTGACCCTGCTGGCCTTCATCAAGCACGTGGACTACTACGGCATCCCGATGATCTTCGTCAATTACGCCGTTTTCTGGGGCCTCATCACCGGAGTCGTCATGGGCGACTGGAAGACCGGCCTTGTCATCGGCGGCACCATTCAGCTCATGCAGCTCGGCGTCGCGGGCTTCGGCGGCTCCTCCATTCCCGACTACGGCACGATGGCCATCATCGCCACCGCCTACGGCGTGACCCTGGGCTCCGACACGGGCCTCGCCATCGGCCTGCCGGTCGGCATGCTCGGCATCCAGCTCGACGTCGTCGCCAAGATCCTCAACGGCTTTGTCGTCGAGAAGTCCCAGAAGTTCTGCAACGAGGGTAAGTTCAATCAGATGAACGCCATCCTGTGGGTCTGCCCCGCGCTCTTCGGCCTGTGCGCCGCCCTGCCCGTCTTTGTCTCCGTGACGCTCGGCCAGCCCGCCGTCAACTGGCTCCTCGAGGTCATGCCCCAGTGGTTCCTCTCCGGCCTCACCCTCGCCGGCAAGATGCTCCCGGCCGTCGGTATCGCCATGCTGCTCCGCTACATGCCAACCGCCAAGTACTTCCAGTACCTGCTCGCCGGCTTCTTCCTCTCGGCCTTCCTGAACGTGCCCATCATCGGCGCCGCCATCGTCGGCGTTGCCCTCGCGATTGCGTTCTACCAGCGTGCCGAGAGGGACACCGAGCTCGCCGCCCACGCTTCCGCAGACGCCTTCATCGGAGAGGATGAGTAACCATGGAAAACGAGAACATCACCGCCGTCGCTGAGGGCAAGCCCTCCGGCTACAAGGTCACCAAGAAGGACCTGCGCAACGCGAACTGGCGCTGGCTCATGAGCGTGTGCACCTTCAACTACCAGACCCAGCAGGGCGCCTCAGTCGCCTACGCCCTCTCGCCGGTCCTGAGGAAGATCTACACGAACGACGAGGACTATAAGCAAGCGCTCAACAACCACTTCCGCTACTACAACACCCAGCCTTGGCTCGCCGCCATCATCCTTGGCGCCTGCGTGGCCATGGAGGAGCGCGACGGCCTAGCGGCGGCGGACGCCGTCCAAGACCTGAAGATCGGCACCATGGGACCGCTCGCCGGCGTCGGCGACTCCCTGCTCATGACCATGATCCCGACCATCATGGGCTCCATCGCCGCCTACATGGCCATCGAGGGCAACCCCGTGGGAGCCGGCATCTGGTTCGCGCTCATCCTGGCCATCTTCTGGGTCCGCATGCACGCCCTCGAGTTCGGCTACAAGCAGGGCGTGAAGCTCGTTACCGACTTCAGCGAGAAGCTTCCCAACCTCACTGCCGCCGCCTCCGTGCTCGGCCTCACCGTGGTCGGCTGCCTCATCGCCTCGGTCATCGGCGTCACCTGCCCGATTAGCTTCAGCTTCGGCGACGTCGCGATGGAGATTCAGCCGCTGCTCGACAAGATCCTGCCTGCCATGATCCCCGCCGCCATCACGGGAAGCGCGTATTACCTTCTTACCAAGAAGAACGCGAGCATGACGGCCCTCATCCTCGTGGTGATCGTCCTCGCGATGGTCGCCTCCGCCGCCGGCATCCTCGCCTAGCTTCGACCCAAGAGATTGGTGAATCAATGAGAAAGATAGTTGTGGCGAGCCATTCCCTTCTCGCCCAGGGCTTCAAGGACACCCTCGAGTTCCTTACGGGTAAGGGCGACGCCGTCAACGCCGTGTGCGCCTACGTGAACGACAACGGCGAGGGGCTCGACGCGGCGGTCGAGGCGGCTCTTTCGGGCACTGACGAGGTCGTCGTCCTCACCGACGCGTACGGCGGCAGCGTGAACCAGCGCTTTTCCCGCTTCGCCTCCGACCGGATCCACGTGATCGCGGGTGTCAACCTCCCGCTCGCCATGACGGTCGCGCTCGCGCGCCCCGACGAGAAACTCGACTTCGACGCCCTCGTCAACGAGGCGCGCCAGCAGATCATCTACGTGAACGGTGCCAGTTCCGCCGAGTGCGACGACGACGAATAGAGGAGGTCGACGATGAGAGAGTTCCTTAAGGACGTGTGGATGCACGGCGGTGAGGAAAGCCGCGCCATCACCCCCGAGAACATCACGGGCGAGAAGGGCCGCGCCGCCATGTCGGCCAGCCACCTCGGCGTCGGCCGCAAGGGCTCGTGCTGCGTGCCCCTTGAGTCCGGCGAGACCATCACGCTCGCGGACATCGAGGGCCCCGGCATCATCCGCCACATCTGGATGACCGTCCCCGACAAGACCGCCGCCGGCAGCTTCGTCATGCGTGACCTCGTGCTGCGCTTCTACTGGGACGACGAGGAGACCCCCTCGGTCGAGTGCCCTGTCGGCGACTTCTTCTGCAACGGCTTCGGTGAGCGCGCCATCGTCAACTCGATGCCCATCTGCGTGAACCCGACGGGCGGCATGAACTGCTACTTCGAGATGCCCTTCAGGAAGCACGCCAAGGTCACGCTTACGAGCGAGCACCCCGGGTTCATTAAGTACATCTTCTACACGTTCAACTACGCGCTCACCGACGTGCCGGACGACGCCATGTACTTCCACGCCCGCTTTAACCGCGAGCGCAGCACCCGCAGGGGCGTCGACTACACCGTGCTCGACGGCGTGCGCGGCAAGGGCTACTACGTCGGCACCTACATGGCCCTGTGCGCCCTGGAGCGCTATTGGTGGGGCGAGGGCGAGATGAAGTTCTTCCTCGACGGCGACGAGGAGTTCCCCACGGTCACCTCGACGGGAGCCGAGGACTACTTCGGCGGTGCCTGGGCCTTCCTCGACAGGCCGCCCCACGCGCTGCCCGAGGCGCAGTGCTTCAACACGCTGTTCGCCGGCTACCCGTACCGCTCGACGCGCGACGCCACGCGCGACCGCTTCAGCGCGGGCAAGCCGAACCCGAATCCGATGCTCGCGACTAACGACGACGCGCTGCCCAGGCACGGCCTCTACAGGTGGCACCTTCCCGACCCGATCTCGTTCAAGGAGGACCTGCGCGTGACGTTCCAGGCCCTCGGCAACGCCGACATCACGCTCTACGAGCGCGCGGACGACATCTCCACCGTCGCCTACTGGTCCCCAAGCGCGCC
>DAWCEJ010000358.1:0-2256 GCA_052274955.1 Collinsella sp. | reverse complement strand
TGGAGCGGACAACGGGGCTCGAACCCGCGACCCCAACCTTGGCAAGGTTGTGCTCTACCAACTGAGCCATGTCCGCTTACGAGGATTAATCTTACGTGATACCCGCATCCTATGCAAGAACTTTTTTTGAAAAGTTTTGCGACGCCCTCGCGAACCTCGCAAAGACATCAGCCACCACGGAAAGCACAGGCAAACGCAAACTCGCCGCAAGAGGCCCCTACAACTCAGCGAGCATGATCCAGGCAGAACTGTCCTGCGCGAGCCTGCCGTCTACAAGCGGTGATGAGGTGAGCAGGACCCTGCCCGCCGGCAGCTCCACGGGTGCTGCACCGAAGTTCGTCACACACGCCCAGCCGCTGTCGCGGCGATAGGCGATGACGCCACCCTCAGCGCCCTCGGCACCATCCGCAAGGCCGGTGCGTCCGTCAAGATCAAGCCACTTAAGATCGTTGGCGCACCCGCGCAGCTTGCGCCGCAGCCAGAGGGCGTCACGATAGAGCGCAAGCATCGATGTCGGGTCCGCTTCTTCCCTATCGGCAGCGTAATCGGAAAACCATGCAGGCTGCAGCAGATGGGGCGCCGCATCGGCGTCCGCCGGTGAAAACCCAAACGATCCGCCCTGCGCGGGATCGTCCGCCGCCACCCACGGCAGGGGCACACGGCAGCCGTCGCGCCCCTTCTCGCGCTTCGGTCCGTGCGTATTGGTCGCAGTAGGATCTTCGAGTGCGGCCCACGGGATAGCGGCCACCTCAAAAAGGCCGAGCTCCTCACCCTGATACACGTATGCCGAGCCCGGAAGCGCCAGCTCGAGCAAAAGGGCCGCCCGCGCGCGGCGCTCGCCGAGTTCACGGTCCTCGTCATAAGACGACCCGTCGCGTAAGAGCCAGTCGAGCGCAATCTGGTGGTAGCGCGTCGCCTTGATCTGCGGCAGGGCATAGCGCGTCGCCACGCGCGGCACGTCGTGGTTGGAGAGCACCCAGGTCGAGGCGGAATCGGATTCTATAGCTGCCTTCAAGCCCTCCTCGATTGCAGCGTGCATGTCATCATAGGTCCAAGTGGCCTTGGCAAACTCAAAGTTGAATGTCTGGCCAAGCTCGCTGGGACGCGCGTAGAGATACTGGCGCTCGGGCAGCACCCACGCCTCGGCAACGGCGCTGCGTGGCGGATCATAGCGGTCGAACACGCGGCGCCACTCGCGATAGATCTCGTGGACCTCGTTGCGGTCCCACAGCGGATGGGTGCCGTCGTCAACCATGTCATCGCCCTCGGCGAGATGCCACCGGTCGAGGTCATCGCGGTCGAGATCCTTGGCGAGACCGTGCGCCACATCAATGCGAAAGCCATCGACGCCTCGATCGCTCCAAAACGCCAGGACGTCGCAAAAGAACGCATGAACCTCGGGGCACGACCAGTCAAAGTCCGGCTGCTCGGGCGTAAACATGTGCAGATACCACTGACCGTCCGCGACGCGCGTCCAGGCGGGGCCGCCAAAGTTGGCATTCCAATTGGTGGGAGGCAGCTCGCCATGCTCGCCGCGACCATCACGGAAGATATAACGGGCGCGCTCGGGCGATCCGGGGCCGGCGGCAAGAGCGGCTTTGAACCAGGGGTGCTGGTTGGACGAATGGTTGGGCACGATGTCGACGATGACCTTGATGCCGTGCGCGTGAGCCGCAGTGATCATGTCATCGAAGTCGTCAAGCGACCCGAGACGTGGGTCGACATCGCAGTAGTCCGCCACATCATAGCCGCCATCGACGAGAGGCGATGGGTAAAACGGGCTCAGCCAGATGGCCTCGATACCCAGCCGCTCAAGATAGTCCATCTGCTGGGTAATGCCCGCGATATCGCCCAGACCCGAACCAGTCGAATCCTTAAACGAGCGCGGGTAGATTTGATAAATCGCGGCATCGGACATCCATGGGCGCGAAGAGGACTTTTCTGTAGCCATGGGGTGCGACTCCCTTGCAACGAGGTTTTGCGAGATGCCCACGATGATACGCCCAAAGCGGACATTCGCGGCAAACAACGCCACAGCCACGCCCCAAAACGCTCGCTCCCTCTCGGGTTCGAGCCCAAGCGATGGGTACGAAAAAGCCCGGCTACCGTAGTAGTCGGGCTGCTGCGTTTGGAGCGGACAACGGGGCTCGAAACCGCGACCACAACCTTGGCAAGGTTGTGCTCTACAAACTGAGCCATGTCCGCATAAGTTAAAAAAAACGGGCGGAGTAGCGCCAGAAACTAAACTAGATGAGA
>DAWCEJ010000357.1:0-2598 GCA_052274955.1 Collinsella sp. | reverse complement strand
GGGCGCTTGAGGGCGTGGGTAGCGGCAAAGGTCGAACGATGCCCGGTCGGCACATTCGCTAACACCGACTGCGCGACCGCTGACCGATAGCTTGCAAGCGCTTGATGCATCGTGGGTACCATACCGAATAGTTGATGTTCGGGCGGGTGTTTGGCGCATGGCGTCGATCCCGCCCGTTTTTCTTTTTCTCGATAGGAGTACCCATGATTAAGAATGAGAACGTCGAGGGCGAGCCCGCCTACGACGAGACGTACCGCCGCGGCCCCGTGGTCATGCGCGGCCCCATGATTCCTAAGGACAATACCTACGCCAACCTGCTGGCGCCCGAGGAGTCGACCGACTGGCTGCATGCCGATCCATGGCGCGTGCTACGTATTCAGGCAGAATTCGTCGATGGCTTTGGCGCGCTGGCCGAGCTCGGTCCCGCGGTGACCATCTTCGGCAGCGCCCGCACGCCCAAGACCGACCCACTCTACAAGGCGGCGCGTGCCGTCGGCCGCAAGATCGCCCAGCGCGGCGTGGCGGTTATCACCGGCGGCGGCCCCGGCATCATGGAGGCAGCCAACAGGGGAGCGGCGAGCGTTAACGGCAAGTCGGTCGGTCTGGGTATTGAGCTTCCGCACGAGCAGGGCCTCAACAAATACGTGAACCTCGGCATGGACTTCCGCTACTTCTTTGTGCGCAAGACCATGTTCGTCAAATACAGCTCGGGTGCCATTGTGTTCCCCGGCGGCTTCGGTACGCTCGACGAGATGTTCGAGGTGCTTACGCTGGTGCAGACGCACAAGGTCAAGCGCATGCCGCTCGTGCTGGTAGGCAGCGAGTACTGGCAGGGCCTGTTCGACTGGCTCAACGGCCCGGTGATGGAAGCCGGTATGATCAGCCCGCTCGATCCAGACCTGGTGCACATCACCGACGACCTCAACGAAGCCGCCGACGTCGCCCTGAGCGGGCTGATGTAGGGCGAGCGTGCCTGTCGTTGTAGTAATGAGAACGGCAGACTGATGCTATTCAACATCAGTCTGCCATCTAAACTGGGTATACTGATGCAAAAGACGAGGGCGAGGAGGTCGCGTATGTCTACTGCAACGGTTAAGCCTACGACGGTTCGCATCGAAGAGGGGCTCAAGGAACAAGCGACTGAGTTCTTGGATACGGTTGGTCTGAGTCTCAATTCGTATCTCAACCTTGCTGTTCGGCAGCTGGTAAATCAGCGAAAGATTCCTTTTGAGATCGTTGGTCGATCCGAAGTTCCCAACGAGGCGACGAGGCGCGCCATGGTGATTGCCGAGGCTCATGAGTTGGGGATTCTGCCAGACGACAGCCCGTCATTCAATAACGCTGATGAGCTTATATCGTTCCTCGATGAGGACTAGCGATGTTTGAGATTAAAGTCGAGGCTCAGTTTAAGGCGGATTACAAACGGACGATGCGCATCCATCCGCAGCTAAAAACCGAGTTTAAGGCGGCAGTCGCAGAGCTTGCAGCTCGCGGCTCGCTTCCCGCGGAATATGGCGCCCATGAGCTTTCAAACCCGGGCGGCAATTACAACGGCCACATCGATTTCCATCTATCCGATGGGTTGGTCGATGTGGTCGTTCTGTACTTGCCGCATAAGACTAATCCTGTGATCCGACTGGTCAGAATGGGCTCGCATGAGGAACTGTTCCGGGGCCCGCAGGGCTGATCGCCGATTTCTAAGTTGCGGTGGAATAGGGATTGATTGGCGGCTAATAAGCCAAAAACAGTCCCTATTCCACCGCAAGTGATGGGGATGTCCCGTTCGTTGCTGCGGCCCCCGATTCGCCCCTTTGCTGGATTTCTTCCAAAAGCTCGGCTGCGACTTCGCTGCTTTTAAAACGAATGCTGCAATCCTCTTTCTTGGGAAAAGCCAGTAATGGAATGGTTCCGTACCAGACGGTTTCCTCGTCAATCACTGCCGCGCACAAACGCCCTTCAGTTTTGACGGAATAGTCGATGCCCATTTCGGCAAAGACCGCCTTCGCGTCATCGCGCGGAGTTGAGGCAACGATTATCTCAAGGGCGATCCCGCGGGCGGCTGTTCCTGTGAGCGCGGCGGTGAGCTTCGGGAGACATGCGGCGGATGCGTAAGGAGCGGCTATGAAGACACTCTTTGCGGCGCCGGCAATGTCGTCAACCAGAGTCTCTATGGCATTCGCCGGCTCTATGAGGATGTTGTAATCGGGTTGCCCACTATCCTCTGCTGCATAAACCTCGTACCCCAGCTTGGCGTAGGTCTTGAGTCTCTTCTGATACATGCGGGCGAGCATGGGTATCGATAAGTCAACGTAGTCGAATATCTCAACCCGTCGCTTGCCCTCGTGGCTTCTGTGGAGCCTGCCCGCCTGCTGCGTGATGCTGCCGTCCCACGATATCGGCGTGGCAATGAGTAGAGTGTCGAGGTAGGACAAGTCGAAACCCTCGCTCAGAAGGCTTTCGGTGGCAACAATGATTTTGTGCTCGTGCTCAAAGTCGGGAAGCTTGCTCAGTATCGCTTTCCTCTCTTTAGCATCAATTTCCCCGGTTAAGAGGATGGGTTCGTGTCCACGATTCTGAAGTAGCCTACAAAGTTCTTCT